>CAMCGI010000148.1 GCA_945874205.1 Francisella tularensis subsp. holarctica | reverse complement strand
ACCCATCTTGTTCGGGGAGAGGGGCAGGTTTCTGTCGTGATTTGGACAACGACACCGTGGACATTGCCTGCTAATGAAGCTGTATCGCTCAATCCCGAATTAGAGTATGCGTTAGTCCAATTGACGATGAACGAGCAGCCAGAACGCGTGGTGATTGCGCTAGGCTTGCTGGAATCAGTGATGGGGCGTTATGGCGTGGTTGATTATCGCGTCTTAGCAACGGGCACAGGCTTGGCGTTAGAAGGGCTGATGTTAGCGCATCCATTTTTAGATAAGCAAGTGCCAATTATTGTCGGTGATCACGTGACGTTAGATGCGGGTACGGGGGCTGTGCATACTGCACCTGCACATGGGGTAGAAGATTTTCAAGTTGGCTTAAAGTACGATTTACCTGTGAACTGTCCTGTCGATGTTGATGGTAAGTTTTTACCAAATACACCACTTTTTGCGGGTCAATCGGTATTAAGTGTCGATAAAGAAGTGCTAGAGTTATTGCGTGAAAAAAATGTGCTTGTACATCATGTTGCCATTACCCATAGCTATCCACATTGCTGGCGTACTAAAACACCATTAATTTTCCGTGCGACACCGCAATGGTTTATCAGCATGGAACAGGCAAACTTGCGTGATATGGCGTTAACAACGATACCGCAAGTAGAGTGGATTCCTGATTGGGGACAAGGGCGTATTAATGCGATGATCGAAAGCCGTCCTGACTGGTGTATTTCGCGTCAGCGTCATTGGGGTGTACCGATCGCTTTGTTTGTACATAAAGAAACGCATGAAATGCACCCACGTAGCAGCGAAATTTTAGAGACGGTTGCGAAGTTTGTTGAAAAAGAAGGCGTGGATGCGTGGTTTGAGCGCGATGCAGCTGCTTTTATTGGTGATGATGCACCTTATTACGAAAAAGTTCAGGATATTTTAGATGTTTGGTTTGATTCAGGTGTCAGTCATCACTGTGTGCTTGATTATCGAGAAGGCATGACACGTCCAGCTGACTTATACCTAGAGGGTTCTGATCAACACCGTGGTTGGTTTCAGTCATCATTACTCACCTCACTTGCCATTGATGGCACTGCACCTTACAAATCGGTATTGACGCATGGTTTTACTGTGGATGCTGATGGTAAGAAAATGTCAAAATCAAAAGGTAACGTTGTTGCACCACAAGAAATTTGTGACAAACTCGGTGCTGACATTTTACGGTTATGGATTGCTTCTAGCGATTATCGCTATGAAATGACGGTCTCTAATGAGATTATTGCCCGTATTGCCGATAGTTATCGCCGTATTCGCAATACAGCCCGCTTTTTATTAGCAAACTTAAAAGGTTTTACGCCTGATCAGGCATTACCTTTAACGGAATTAGTTGCGTTAGATCAATGGGTGGTTCATCGTGCTCATGATTTGCAACAGCAGATTACAACAGCCTATAACGAGTATCAGTTTCACCAAATTGTGCAACATGTACATCATTTCTGTTCGATTGATTTAGGTTCTTTTTACTTAGATGTCATTAAAGACCGTCAATATACTGCGAAAAAAGGCTCATTAGCGCATCGCTCGGTACAAACGGCACTCTATCATGTCTTGCAAGCAATGGTACGTTGGATCGCGCCCATTTTAAGCTATACCAGTGATGAAATTTGGGAAACGATGCAGCAAGAATTGGGCGGTATGGAGGCGAGTGTTTTCACAACTCATTGGTATAATGGGCTACAAGCTTTGCCATCTAATGCACTGATGAATGAAAGTTTTTGGCAAGATATGATGGCATTGCGTGATCTTGTTAATAAGCAATGTGAAGTTTTGCGTACCGCTGGTAGCATCAAAGGGTCATTAACAGCCGAAGTGAACTTATACGTTTCTGATGTGTGGCAACACCGTCTTGCTTTATTAGGTAGTGAGTTGCGTTTTGTACTAATTACCTCAGCGGTACATGTTTATCCTCTATCCGAAAAACCTGATGATCTGCTTGTTGTTGACTGTAATGGCGATGTTTCCGTTGCTGTTTTTGCAACTGAGCACGCTAAATGCGAGCGTTGTTGGCATCATCGTGTTGATGTGGGGACACACGCGGGTCATGAAGCTATTTGTGGTCGTTGTGTTGAGAATGTAGTTGGTGAAGGTGAGGTACGTTTGTATGCTTAAAGGGTTTATCGCTTGGCGGCAATCAGGCTTGTCCTATTTGTGGCTTGCGGTAATAATCGTTTTGGTTGATCAGCTCACAAAGTTGTGGGCTATCGCCTCATTAATACCTTATCAGCATCTGGTCATTCTTCCTGTTTTTAACTTAACACTGGCTTTTAATCATGGTGCAGCGTTTAGTTTTTTAGGCGATGCTGGCGGATGGCAGCGCTGGTTATTTATTGTGCTTGCTTTGGGCGTAAGTTGTGTTTTGTTTGTTTGGTTAGCAAAAACATCCAAAGATAAAAAAGTGTTAACACTGGGGTTGATATTGATTTTTGGTGGGGCTATTGGTAATGTAATCGACAGAATTTACTTAAATTATGTGGTTGATTTTATAGATATACATTGGTCTGTATGGCACTATCCAACATTTAATATTGCGGATATTGCCATTACCTGTGGTGCAATGCTACTCATTTTTGATGCGTGGAAAATGCAATCTAAAAATACACAGAAATGATTATTAATAAATCAGTGTTTCTATTGGCAAGGGTTTGTGTACAATAAATCCTTGCACATAATCAAGGTTTACACTGCATAACCATTCATAAATATCATTGTCCTCAACTTGTTGTGCGACTGTTTTTATGTTGATATTTTTAGCCATTTCATTAATTGTACGTACCAGCGTCGAGCTGTTTTTAGTACTTGTGATGCTTTTGATAAGTTTTCCATCAATTTTAATCATATCAATCGGCAATGATGAAAAAGTATCGAACATGGTTAAATTAGCATCAACATCATCAAGTGCAAAACGACATCCTAGCATAGATAGTGCACCCATAAATTGCTGAGCATGAATAAGGTTTTTCATAATAGATGCTTCACTAACTTCAAAGCAAATAAACCCCTCAGGCAAATGATAGTTTGATATTAGTGATTGAACTTCTTCTAAAAAGCTATAACTAGCAAAAGAGTAAGCAGATAAATTGATGTGGATTCGGCTAAATTGCTGAGTAAATTGAGTATTAAAGGCAATTAATTCAAGTATATTACGCACAACCCAAGCATCAATTTCGACAATGAGTCCACTACGCTCACACAGCGGTAAAAAAGTAGATGGTTCATGTTCTACTCCTGTTGAGTCTACTCTACGTAATAAGACTTCACATACTGGTAGCGTGTTATTTGTTGCCTTAATGAGTTGGTAATAAAGGCGAAAATTGCCATTATTTATTGTTTCTTGTAGTAATAATAGTTCTTGATTATATTCTCTGTTTTCAACTGAATTAAAAATATTGACTTGATTTCGTCCGTTTTGTTTGGATATAAGTCCTGCATTTTCGACTTCATTTAATAAGTTGGCGACGCTATTGGCTCCTGTTTTACAAATAGCACTAATACCAATACTAGCAGTAACAGATTTTTGACCAGTGTCTAAATTAATACGAATATTGCCAATTTGCTGACGAATATTATCAGCAATTTTTTGTGCAGTTTCTATTTGACAATGCGGCAATAAGATTAAAAAAATATCCGCAATTTCTCTAAATACAGAGTCATTTGCTCGTAATAAACTACGTAATAATTGAGAAACTTGAATGAGGAGATTATCGCCTATACTATGATCGCTCATTTCATTGAGCTGACGAAAATGATCGATATTAATACGCACAATTGCATGATTATTATTATCGCGTTTAGCCGTTAGCATCAGTGCGTGACATTGGCGTTCAAGTTCAGGTTTATTATAAACCCCCGTCAATGCATCATGACTGGCTGTCCATGATAGTTGTTTGCGTGAAAATCGTGCAATGCGTACATCATGAATGGTGAGTAATGCACCGTTAATGGTACCATTTGGTGTGTATAAAGGACGTGCGACAATCTCAACAGGAAGTTCGCTCACCCCATCTCTGCCAATCAGCAAAGAATTACTACCGCAATTCTCATCTTGTCCTGAGTGAATTGCGTTTAACGCAATATTTGGAATTGGCTCGTCACTATGCTCATTGACAAGCGTGACAATATCGGATAGCGGTTGACCAATTGCTTCTTTTAATGTGTATCCTAATAGAGCAACAGAAGCAGGATTTAAATATTTAATATTCCCCATACTATCACTGACAACAATGGCATCGGATAAGTTTTCAATAATTTGTTTGATACGAATCTCTTGTTCAACCATGTTGTGCTCCATTCAATATCTAGCAGTTGTTTTTAGGTCAAGGGGTTAGCTTAAGTAGTTTTAGTGTTTGTTTATTGGGATAGCCATCGGCAGGTAATTTATGGGCTTGCTGATATCTTCGTAGTGCTTGCATACTACGACTGCCAAACCAACCATCATTTCCTTCTGTATCATATCCCTCTTGCGTTAGTTTTTCTTGTAATTGACTAACAAATGTTCTTGACCATGGTTTTTGGTTTTCAGGAATAATAACTTCGGGTTGATTCTGATTTGATAGTGCAAAGGCTAATAGTCCGACGGTTAATGCGTAGTTATTCGAATTATTCCAACGTTTAATCACTTTAAAATTTGACCAAATCGCAAAAGCTGGACCATCATAACCTGCAGGAAGTAACAGTGATATTGTATTACTTTGTGAAGATAGCCACGAACCAGATACAGGAGTTACACCAAGTTGTCGCGCTTGTGTTAATGAGAGTTCTGTTTTACCGTCGGCAAGACTATAATCAAACGTTGGGGGCAGTGTCACTTGTTGTAGCCAAGGTTGTTTAGCTTGCCAACCCGAGGCGCGTAAATAAGTGGCGGCAGAGCTGAGTGCATCAGCAGTGCTATTCCATAAATCGGCTTTATTGTCACCATCAGCATCTTTTGCATATTTTAAGTAAACACTGGGCATAAATTGCATTTGACCGATTGCACCAGCCCATGAGCCACGCATTTCTGAGGGGCTAATAACACCACGGTCGATAATTGCTAATGCGGCTAAAAGTTCTTTACGAAAAAAATCATGACGTCTAGGATCGAATGCTAAGGTAGTTAGTGCTTCTAGTGTCGAAAATTCACCTAGATA
>CAMCGI010000147.1 GCA_945874205.1 Francisella tularensis subsp. holarctica | reverse complement strand
AGCAATTAAAGCGATTGATGTTAATTTAGCAGGCATTAATTATGCTCAAGTTGAGTTGTTCTAATCAATTGTTTCTTTCGATTAAGCGGTCAATGACCGCTTTTTTATTGCTTAATTGTCCGTCTTTGACGTGTAAAAAAGATGTTCAGATGAAAATTTGTGTTAATATTTACCTAAACGATTAGGTTAGTTATGCCAACAGTATATAGATTTAGTAATTGCCGAGTTTTCATCTACTCGAACGACCATGCTCCAGCGCATGTCCATGTCATATGCGCGAATAAAGAAGCCGTATTTGACTTATTGTGTGGCGAGAGAAGCGAGAGAAAGCTCAGAGATAACAAAGGTTTTTCAAAAACAGAAGTGAACGCAATCTACAAAGAACTTTGTAGCGTTATGCCAACACTTTGTAAGCATTGGAGTGATATTCATGAATAAGATAACAGATGCTGAATTTTTAGCCGCAACGAAAAACAGTGATGAAAACAATGTTGTTGCGATATCTACGCACTACGACGCTTCCAACGGTCGCATTATGATTGATTTATCATCTGGCGTTCAAATTGGTTTTATCGCTAAAACCTTTCAAGGGTTAGAAAGTGCAAAAATTGAGGATTTTGATACCATATCTATTACCCCGTCAGGCAGAGGCATTTATGTTGAAAATCTGGATGTAGACATCTATATCCCCGGCTTATTGCAGGGCATCCTTGGCTCTAAAAAATGGATGGCTTCACAAATGGGCAAAATGGGCGGGAAAGTGACAAGCTTGGCAAAATCTAAGTCATCGAAAGAAAATGGAAAGCTCGGCGGACGTCCAAGAAAGGCTGCGTAAAGAAAGCAGAAGTTGCACGACGCATTAATATGGCAGCACCCAACTTTGAGCGTGTTGCTGGATTGCACTACGCAACCAAAATCAACGCTGTTTCACAAGCATTAACAGCATTAGGCAAACGCCTAGATATTAGAGTTGTTTGATATCTAACAAGAAGCCCACACAATCTCCATTGCGTGGGCTTCTTCTTTGGGGGTTAATATGCCGTTGACGTTGACCCACCACCTGCTTGGGCAGCAAAGTTTTCAACGTTTTCTTGCGTAAATCCTAGCGCACTTGCATTACTGTTAACACAACTTGCATCCCTTCCACATTGCAACCAATCTGCACTTTTCTAAAATCTCTCGCACAAACGTTCTTGCACGAACTTCTGCCCTCGGCGTTATTACCAACCATAATGCGTGAGCATTCCATCAATATGGCAATGCCATGACTTATTGAGAAGTTACAAAATTAAAAAGTACAACCAATGATAACGAAACGAATATTAATTTGTTGATATAAAATACAACCAAACACGCTCAAAGAATAAAAGGAAATCAAAATGCCACGTCTATTTTTAGGTAAAAACGAACAGTTCACAGTAAATTCAGAAAACACAAGTGTATTCGGTTCTTCAGGTGCTGACACGCTAACAATTAAAAACACAGCATTAAACACTGTTGCAAACGCAAACGTTGATAACATAGCGTTTGATGGCAATATGGCAGACTACAAGTTTGCTGTGCAAGGCACTAATTTATTGGTGACTTATAACAATAACACGCTTGCAACGATTGGCATTCAGACAGACAGCAACGGCACAGCCCTTAAATTTAATGATATTACAACTGCTGCTGTGCTTTCTGGGTTGAGTGTGGCAACTTTGGGCAAAGCAAGCATTAGTACCAATGCAGCGACCATTACCAGTACTGCAATGAGTGGCGCAAGTAGCATCCTAGCGCAAGCGCAAGCGCAAGATAAAATCAATACAACCATCGATAGCAGCAGTTTACTCAGTAGTAGCAGTAATATTGTGCAGTCACTCGACAGTGGTTCTCATTGGAACAAAACAGCACTGACCTATAGTTACAATACAAGCATTCCGAGTGAGTATAGTGGATTTGAATTAACATTGACTACATCTGGCGATTTAACAACAGGTTGGCAAGCACCTACAGCTGGAATTAAAGTAATTGCTGATGGCATTATGACGAGTATCAATGACGTTATTGGCGCGACAATTAGCAAAGTTGATTCAGGTGGTGACATAAGGTTCAATATGGTACCAACAGCAAGCAATGTAGCTGGTTTTGCGTTCTTGCCCACTGGTAACGGTGAAACTAATGGTGATGTTTTCATTAATACTAAAATCGACACCAGTGCGAGTTATTTAGCGAATGGTGGTTACGGTGATCAGACGATTACCCACGAACTAGGTCATGCGCTAGGATTAAAACATCCTTTTGAAGATACAGTCACACTACCTACTGCACAAGACAATCGGGATAATACGATTATGTCGTACACAAATTATAAATACATGTATTGTGTTTTTGATACTACAAAAGCAGGCGCTGTATACGATTATGTATATGCAGACAGTTTTATGGTTTATGATATTGCTGCCTTGCAAAATATTTATGGTGTTAATAGCAATACTAATACAGGGGATAATACCTACAGTTTTAGCGACACACCAATTTACACCACTATTTGGGATGCAGGCGGCATTGATACACTCGATTTGAGCTTAACAACGCACAGCGATACTATTAAGCTAACATCTGGAAGCTATAACGCTATTAACTATCGCAGTGTCGCAACACAAATTAGTGAACAGCAAGCGAAATACAAAGCAGATCTAGGAACAAGTTATTACGATAGTTGGGTAGCAACAACCTATAATAACAATGCAGCCAAAATGTATACAGGCGAAAACGCACTCGGAATTGCCTACGGCTGTGTAATCGAAAATGCAATTGGTGGCAGTGGCGATGATACCTTTTACGATAACAGTGTCAATAATAGCCTAAGTGGCGGCGCAGGCAATGATAGCTTTTATGAAGGTGCTGGCGGGTTCGATACCATTACAGGCGGTGCTGGTACAGATAAATTGGTGTTAAATATCACCAAAGCAAGTGTACAGATCGAAAAAGAAGCCGCTGGCGATACCTTGGTGGTAGCAAGCGACTTCGCAATTAAATTGATTGGAGTTGAAAGCATTCAGTTTAGTGATATTAATTACGCACTGACCTAAAATCCTTGGCTTTAGCACTAATCCTCTGAAAATTATAGTACTGTTTTCAACACGGGGTCGTCACAGAATTTGTAAAAAATCGTACGCTAAGGGGTCGCCACAGAAAAAGTGAAATAAACCCCGTTAAGCAATTTTTACCAATAGTTGTCACACAAACATTCGTTTAGATGACAACTGTTTATTGTTGAAAATAATGTATTTTTTATGTCAATTAATCAGTAACATATTCTATGTTTCATGAAGGGTATGGCGAACAATATTTAGTGACAAATTACTCAAAATAATAGGCTTCTATCTGCAACTGCAATGACTTTCAGATACTTATGACCCCCGTAAAAATATTAACGGGGTTTATTTCACTTTTTCTGTGACGACCCCTATAAGCAACGTTCTCATTGCTAAACATACACAACACCACAAAACAGACAAAAACTTAACAACGAGCTCAAAAACACTGATTAATCGCACGTTACTTGAAATTAAACACCCCACCTCTTCCCCCCGCAGGTTAAAAACACCCCGTTGGGGGGTCGTGTCGTAAGACACGGGGGAAAGTTAATAACTGAAACCAACGAAAATCTCACTACAGGCATTTTGCACTGTTCCCCGTCCTGCCATGCCTTTAGGCTGGCTAAAAGGACGGAAGCACAAGCCGTTAGGCGATCTAGCTTTAGCTAGTGTGCTCTTAGTCTTCTGATTATATATGTATTAAAGAAGTATTAGCTGATTTGATCTAAAGCAATAAATGATTTATAAATCAATAAATTGTAGCGGTTTTTTTCTTTTCCTTCCTAGGTTCTATCCCGTGCCTTCCTAGGTTCTATCCCGTGCCTTCCTAGGTTCTATCCTAAGAAAAAACCGCCCGAAGGCGGCTTGGTTATTTAGCTAATCGCTTGATTAACTGCTCAGGTGTCTTAAATATCTGCAACTTATCGCCTTCAACTCTACAATTCCAACCAGATGCTTTCGACAAGTCGTTTAACGCTTCTTTTATCATCTGATTGAATGCGTAAATATCTTTCGCTTCGCTACCGCACAAGCCATGAATAGTCTCTATCTTGTAATCAAATGGTTTAGCATGACTGCTGTAAAAGCCATGTAGCCACAGCGCAAGCGGCTTGCCTTTTAGCGCCTTACGTTGCTCCCAATCTTGCCCTGTCCAGCCATCGTCATTGTATAAATTAGCTATTTTTGGGTTTAACTCTAAACCATAACGTCCAGTTTCATCATTACGTTGTCCATAGCTAATCAATGCACCAAAATAAGCACGTTTACCATCTGAAAGTTCAACTACGCTGCTTGCAAGCCTTGCAAAAGCCCCTTTTAGCCACTCATGGTCGCTACTTCCAGTGCTACGTCCAATAGCTTTAAGAAAACCATGTGCACTAAATTCTATTCGATTACCTAAATCATTAGTTTTAGCTAAATGCAAACACTGCTCCCAAACGTCTAAATCCGCTTGGTCGAGTCTCGGTCCTGTAAACAGCACACTAACACCATCAACCGCTGCAATTTTTACACGCTCAAAATAAGCACGTTTTCCACGTCTTGTAGCTGTAAATAGTGCAGACCGTAAAACACTATTTGGCACACCTCTAATGCGCTCACCCCATATAGGTAATTGAACCTGAACTTCTTGATTCTCTGAAACAGATTGCTTTACCACATTAACGTGTACTTTATGCCCTCGAATCTCAGCTTCTTCTGCTTCTTTTATTACTTGCTGAACCTGTTCTAAACTTTTACCTTGCGCTTTGGCAATGCGTGCCAATAAAATATTGTCCATGTTTGACGTTCTCGCATAACGTTATACATACGTGCATTGATTGTTTGCGCAACCAATGCACACTTAAAAATTAAATAATACACATTTCCGATAATAGAAAAACTATTTTAGTTGATGACAATAGCACACTTAAAAAATCATGCAATCCCCAAAAACACCGCCAACGCGGCATCAACTTTTTTCATTGTCGCCTTGTTAGCCGAACCAATTCTACCGCCTATTTTGCTACGTAAAACGGTCATGGGCTTGTCTACCATGACCTGAGAAGCCTTCATTAGTCCGTTGTCTTGATCAGGCTCCACTGTTAGCCTAATCAAAGGCGCATCAA
>CAMCGI010000146.1 GCA_945874205.1 Francisella tularensis subsp. holarctica | reverse complement strand
GAGGCACCGACAATGACATTGCTGGGGACGTGCAAGTTAGTGATGCCTTTATCAGAATCGACCATTGCTAAAGCAGCCTGTTGCGCATAAATTGCTTGAATATCTGCTTCGATGGCAGCGCGTTCGTTTTCTGGTAGCGTGGCAATTTTTGCAATCACGTCACCAAAGCCATTATTGATGTTCACACCTAAGGCTTTGAATGTTTCAGCGTACTTATCGAATACGGACTTGTAATAAACCGCTACCGCATGACCAAACATAATCGGATCGGAAACCTTCATCATGGTGGCCTTTAGATGCAAAGACAACAACACACCTTCGCTTTTAGCGGCATCCATTTGCATTTGATAAAAGTCACGCAACGCACGTACACTCATGACTGACGCATCAATTACTTCGTTTGCTTTTAAGGGGGTGCTGGCTTTTAAAACGGTTACTGTGCCCGTGTTATCGACATGCTCAATGCGCACATCAGTCGCACTCGGAACAACGACCGATTGCTCAGTACTATAAAAATCGCCTGAAGTCATGTTAGCGACACAAGATTTGGAATCGCTAGACCATGCACCCATACTATGTGGGTGTTTTTTAGCATAGTCTTTCACAGGCGCAGCAACACGACGATCAGAGTTTCCTTCACGCAATACAGGATTAACAGCACTACCCAGCACTTTAGCATAACGTGATTTTATTTCTTTTTCGCTATCATCTTTGGGGCTAGCAGGGTAGTTGGGAATTGCATAACCCTGTGATTGTAGTTCAGCAATGGCGGCAACAAGTTGAGGAATAGAGGCACTAATATTGGGTAACTTAATAATGTTTGCTTCTGGCTGTGTCGCCAGCTCTCCCAATTCAGCAAGGGCATCGGCTTGTTGTTGTTCTGGTGTTAAGCTGTCAGAAAAGTGAGACAGAATTCGTGCTGCCAGCGAAATATCTCGTGTTTCAACGCGGATATGTGCCGCAGTACTAAAGGCTTGCACGATAGGCAATAATGAGAAAGTTGCCAATGCTGGTGCTTCGTCGGTTAAGGTGTAAATAATCTTAGATTCTTGCGTCATCGTGTGTACCTTAAAATTAAAAGTGATTTATTTTTGCTGCTATAAGCGATGTGAGTCGCTCTAACAGACTGTCCTCTATGTGCGTGTTTACCTCTAGTGCCCACCAGTGCGAGCGTGCAAAATCAGCACAACGTACGGCATCTTTAGCCGTCATAATAACAGGCAAACTAGCATCATCCCAATCAAAGTCTGCTAATGTCATTGTTTGATGATCTGCTAAAGCCAAGGTCTTATCAAGCGTCAATCCTAATGCAATTAAGCTATCAAAAAATCGTTGCGGATGCCCAATCCCTGCCAAAGCGCGTACTTGTCCAGATAAAGCACTTAGCGCTAAACGCTCACCCGTACTTATGTTTCGCCAGCAATTCGGTGTTAGTGTAAAATCAATACCATTGTAAAGGGTTAGGTCGGCATTGGGCAAGCCTGTTGCAGCTTCTCGTAAGGGACCTGCTGGTAAGCAATGTCCATTACCATAACCACGACTGCCGTCAATCACTTCAATAACCCAATCTCGTCCCAATGCCCAGTGTTGCCAGCCATCATCACAAACAATAATATCGACCCCCGTTTCTGATAATAGTAACTGTGCAGCAGCAACACGATTACTACCCACCACAATGGGGACAGCTAATTGTTGAAATAGTAATAATGGTTCATCACCAACTTGCGCTGTCGTGCTGTCTGCCAATACAAAGCGCACCTGTGTATCCTTGCGACCATAACCACGACTAACGATACCAACAGATAAATTCTGTGCTTGTAAGTAGGGTATAAGTGCCATGAGTAAAGGTGTTTTTCCTGTACCACCCACAACCCGATTACCGACTATTAATACAGGAACAGGTAGGTGTGTCGTCTTAAAAAAATGGGTTCGATATGCCAAACGACGTATTGCAATAATACTGCAATAAAACTTTTCTAGTAAAATTGCCCATATTGGCGGTTTTTGTCCTGTTAACCAAAATAATGGCCAGCCTGATTTCATTGACACGCTCCGTGATAAAAGCGTTTATCTGATAGTCGATATTCATCGACAAGTTTTATGTCTTGATTGTGAATACTTAGTGTCATTGCACCACTACAACGCGTTCCTTTGACCGTTTGTGCCCAACTGTCATGTGTTGGTGAGTTAGGGCTAAGCCAAAATAATGGTTTGAGTCCATCAGCTGATTTTCCTTTTGCGGCTGGTGCAATAATACTCGTTGAGAAACCCAGTCCCTGATTAGGTTGTTGCCAGCTTAATGCTAAGTGAGGTGTTAGATGTAACCAACATATATCTGATTGCTTTTGCCATTGCCATCCATCTGTCTCGCCCATACAAAGATTACCAATAAGCGACTGATGAACAGACAAACGTTTTTTTAGTAATATTAAGCCTGTTTTTGTGGATTCATCATCGGATGTGAGTAGCACAGCATCTAGCTTACTGACACCTAGTCGTGTTAGGCTCGGTAGAATAATACTGTCCATTGTGTGTTGTTTGCCTAGTTGCGAGCCTGTACCGATTAGATAGTTGCCTTGGTGTGTTTGCCACACAGCAACCATCGGCTGTTTGCCCATATCTAGTAGTGTAAGGCGTTGTTCATCTGTTTCCAAGCCAGAAAATAATGCTATGGGTGATAACAACCACACCGAGTAAGACCAGGTTGCCATCTCTGATAAAACACGCCATAAAACTTCCCAAATAGCATCTGCTAGGTTGCCTAAGTGTATTGCTAAGCTTGGTACAATCCACGCGACTATGGCAGTAACTAATAACAAGGGTACTAATAGCATTTCAACAACGGGAGATGCTATGACATTTGCTAAAGGTGAATAAGTCGGAATTTGATTAAAAAATAACATTAAAAAGGGAGCCATTAGTAGACTCATACCCAGATGCACTGCTAATAAGCGCACTATACGCCCACCTGGTAACGATAGAATCCAGATTAAAATACCCGTCGCAATAAAAGATAGCCAAAATCCTACTTGCATTACCGATGATATGTCCCACAGCAGCACGAGTAATAATGCCCAAGATAAGGTTAACATCGGATGCAAAGCGCGTTTTAACCATAATGCAATTAATACAACAACGAGCATAATTAATGCACGTTGCACAGGCACAGTTAATCCCGCTAATATTGAAAATGCGATGGCAGCAATCAAAGCAGCAATAGAACCAATCAGATAAGCAGGTAGGCGTTGTGAGGGAAATAATTTCCATAACCCCACCGCTAATGCCCAAGCCAAACCAGCAATCAGCGTAATGTGCATACCCGATACTACTGCCAAATGCAGCGTGCCTGTATCACGCAATATCTGCCACTGTTGCTGACTAATCCCTGAGCCATCACCCAACACCAGTGCAATATTTAGTCCAGAAAATCCTGTGTTTTGTGGTAATGCCGACAACAGTTTTTCTAGTGCTAGCCAGCGTATACTTTGCCAATGCCAATGGCTTTCTTTAGTCGCCTCATCCAAAGAGACAACACTTCCCGATGCCATAATGTTTTGACTAAATAACCATGCTTCAAAGTCAATACCAGCAGGGTTGTGTTGTCCTGTTGTGGGATATAAACGAATTTTGGCATGCCACTGCTCACCAGGTATCGGTGCTGCTAGCGTTGGAAAGTGTAGTAAAACAGAACCCCCTTCTAAACGTGGTGTTGGGGGCGATAATAATTGTGCCTGTACCTGCCATCCTCCATTTGGTGATGCTTTTGGCAAGCCATCAACACGAACTATCGAGTCGAAAGAGACATCAGACCACACGCTAGGCACACTATGTGCCTCCCATGTTATCATGCGCACATGCATTAAACTAAAGCCAACAGCGAGCCCTAAAATTAACCAGCCAATACGTCGTCGTTGCTTAAGCGCAACGATGGCAATGGCAAAAAGTACTGCCCACAACCCTAGCCATGTCGTATCAGGTACTTCAGAACACTGTGCCAAGGTAATCGCTGCTAAGGCAACAGCAGGTGAAAATATCACAATCCAAGGCATATAGCGTTGCTGATTCAGTTTGTTATCTCATGCTATTGTCTAAAATTAACCCATAAACAATCAAACACTGGTTGTAAAGTGTCCATATTTCATATAACGATCGTAACGACGTTTAACTAAATCATCGACTGATATTGCTTGTAAGTGTCGTAATTGTGCTAACAGTTTGTGTTTTAAGTTATCAGCGGCTTGTTCAGGGTGACGATGTGCAGCACCCAAAGGCTCACCAACAATCTCATCAACCAATCCTAACTCTAGCAAACGCTGTGCGGTCATACCCAAGGCTTTAGCAGCTTCCGATGCTTTATCGGCACTTTTCCACAAAATAGAAGCACAGCCTTCAGGAGAAATAACCGAATAGACGCTATATTGCATCATTAATGTCACATCACCAACCCCGATGGCTAATGCACCACCAGAGCCACCTTCGCCAATGACTGTACACAATATAGGCACTTTAAGCTCTGCCATTTCAATTAAGTTGCGTGCAATGGCTTCGCTTTGACCACGTTCTTCAGCATTGATACCAGGATAAGCACCTGGCGTATCAATAAAGGTAAGAATAGGCAATCCAAAACGCTCCGCCATTTTCATAAGGCGCAATGCTTTACGATACCCTTCTGGTTTTGGCATGCCAAAATTGCGACGAATTTTTTCGTTGGTATCTCGTCCTTTTTCATGTCCAATAATCATGACAGGAATACCATCAATACGCGCTAAGCCACCAACAATTGCCTCATCATCAGCGAAAGCACGATCACCATGGAGTTCATGAAATTCATCACACATATTGCGTACATAGTCTAATGTATAGGGACGCTGTGGATGACGTGATAGTTGTACCACTTGCCAATCAGTTAGTTTGCTAAAAATCTGTTGCGTTAGTTGACGACTTTTATCGCTTAACTGATGAATAGCTTCGTTTAAATCTAACCCATTATCTGACACACTATGACGCAGATCATCAATTTTTGCTTCTAATTCTGCAATCGGCTGTTCAAAATCTAAAAAATTCAAGTTCATCATCTTTCGCGAGGATACCCCAACTTACCGCTTGCGGAAGTTGTGGGAGGAATCGCGCCTCCTTGTTGTTGGGTTAATGAATAACTGTAACCATCGTTACGGCTGATTAAAATACAGTATTTGTGGC
>CAMCGI010000145.1 GCA_945874205.1 Francisella tularensis subsp. holarctica | reverse complement strand
ACAGTTTTCTCTACGTGGTTTATCGAACGTTACAGGAGAATGGACACTTGTTTGTTTAGCGTGGAATATAAAACGCATGGCGGTATTACGTCCAAAATTTGGATAAAAGGGGATAATTGCTGTGAAAATGCGTTTTTAGGTCTAAAATCCCCCCGTTTTGCTCAATTTTTTAGGCGTATTGAGTTCTTTGGTCTTTCTGTGAGCTTATGCGCGACAGGCTGCTAGGAGAAAACAATGAAAACGATAATCATGATCTCTTTTGCACTGGTCACGTCACTATTGTCTGCCTGTACCACAACCGATGCTAAAAACTGGGGCATACAAGAGTGCTACAAAGCACCGATTGGTGAACAAGAACGCTGTTTAGAGAATCTTAGAAATGCTTATCCCAAACGATAGGTTGTCGTGGCTTAAGTATAAACAAGTGACTCCCAATATCTCGAGATGCAATGATGACTTTCAACCCACACGATGCGGAGAAAAATGATTATAATATCCGCATAATGTGCGGAGAATTGAACACTCGTTCGCGCATTCCCCTTCCTAGGCGATAGCTAGGAGGGGGTCAAGCGAACTACGAAGTAGCTTTTGTTCGTTTAGCTTCTGATTTTCGTTGTATAAGTGATTATGTTAATTAGTAATTCATGGTAAAATAACCTCAATAAACACAGGGTTCAACCATGCAGATAGGAAATCGTTTTCGCTGTTACCCCATTAAACAACAAGCAGAAGTCTTGTTGCAGTGGATTGGTGCGCAACGATTTACCTATAATGCAAAAGTTAGTGAAGATCGTTATTTCAGACGCTTTGCCCTCAAGTCATTAAGCCATACAGGCGAATATGCACCCATAGATCAGACCTACTCGCAGTTCAAAACCGATGAATTATCACCTTGGATGAAACAAATTCCATCGCAAATATTGCGTAACGGAGCAGTGAAATGGAAACAAGGTTATGATCGTTTCTTTGCCAAGTTAGCGGGTCGTCCCACGATTCATACCAAGCACGGTAAGCAGTCTGTTTGGTTAACTTCAGAGTTATTTCAGTTTACAAAAACAGAAACAGGCTATGAATTGCAGTTAGGCACGAAAACCAAACAATTAGGCGTACTGGCATTCAAAGCGCACAAACCCTATCAGCTTCCTGCAACCATTCATATTAGTATTCATGCAGGACGTTGGTTTGTATCGTTCAATTATGATGATCAACAAATCGAACCCAAAACAGAAGATACCATTGCATGGTTACAACAATTCAGCGAAAGCGAATTAGCGCAGATAACGGTTGGTATTGATCGTGGTGTGGCGATTCACTTAGCCTTGAGCAATGGCGTCTGTTTTGGCTTTAGCGATGTGCAGAAAAAACGCCTTGTTGAGCAGGAACGCAAAAAGAAACGTTGGCAGAAAATCCAAGCCAGACGAGTGCAAGGTTCTCGTAACCAGAAGAAAGCTAAATACAAAGTAGCCAGATATGCACGTTATGCAGGCAATGTTCGTCAGGATATGGCACACAAAGCATCTCGTATTATGGTCGATATGCCAGACAAGAAGTTGTTTGTGTTCGAGTCACTCAAACTTAAAAACATGACGAAAAAACCCAAAGCAAAACAAGATGCTCAAGGTCATTGGTTGAGTAATGGCGCAAAAGCCAAAGCAGGATTAAACAAGGCATTGTTGGCTTCAGCTTTGGGTATCACTAAAATATTCACCAGCTACAAAGCAAAACGCGCTGGTAAATTAGTAATAGAAGTACCTACTTTTTACACCTCGCAAGAATGTTCCCAATGTGGACACATTCACCCTGATAACCGTGTTACGCAGGACACGTTTATCTGCCAAAGTTGCGGACATAGCGAAAACGCTGACATCAATGCAGGAAAAGTTATCGCCAAACGCGGTATTCACAAACTGCTGTCAGATAAGTCGCTGGTCAAAAAGAAAAAGCAGGTCAAGAAATTGGGTAAAACCAAGGTAGGGCAGGAAATGTCCGAACCGATACAGGTAACTGTGTCAACGCTTGGGGAGAGTGTGTTAGACGCACAAGGGCAATGCCTGAGTGTGCTGTACTCTGTGAACCAAGAAACCCCCACCTCAACCGTAGGTTAGGTGGCGGGAGATTTCATTGCAATATATCTGGCAACAGCCGAATTGGACAAACTGGCAATATGACATTAACCAACTGGCGACACCATTAGCAAACTTGCGCCATCAGCAAGGGCTACTCTTAGGGCGGATGCAGTCACTGGGGTTTGCCTTACGCGACGAAGCATGGCTAACAACGCTCACCAACGATGTACTTAAAACCAGCGAAATCGAAGGTGAGCACTTCAGAACTGATCAGGTTCGTTCATCCTTGGCGCGTCGTTTAGGCATAGATATTGGCGCACTCGCCCCTGTTGACCGTCATGTGGAAGGTATTGTTGAGGTGATCTTGAATGCCACGCAACACCACGAAAATCCATTAACCGAAGCGCGTCTATTCGCATGGCATGGTGCATTATTTCCGACGGGTCGTAGTGGACTTTCTTGTATTCGGGTCGCCACTTGGCGCGATGATGCCAAAGGTGCAATGCAGGTTGTATCCGGGGCAATTGGTCGAGAAAAAGTTCATTATGAAGCACCACCAGCCCATCTCTTAGTCGATGAAATGCAATCTTTCCTAACGTGGTTTGAGCAGCAAGATACATTAGACCTTGTATTAAAAGCGGGTTTAGCACATGTGTGGTTTGTGACCTTACATCCCTTCGACGATGGCAATGGTCGAATTGCGCGTGCGATATGCGATATGATGCTTGCGCGTTCAGAACACTCAGCGCAGCGGTTTTACAGCTTATCAACACAGATTCAACTCGAACGTGCTGACTATTATCAGCAACTCGAACGCACGCAAAAAGGTGATTCTGATGTCACCGCATGGTTAATGTGGTTTTTAGGGTGTTTGCAACGCGCCATTCAAAAAGCCAATGAAACCTTGTCTGCCGTTATGACAAAAGCAGATTTTTGGCAAAAATACGACCACTTGGCACTCAATGAACGTCAAACAAAATTACTTAACAAATTACTCGATGGTATCGACGGAAAAATGACCACCGCCAAATGGGCAAAAATAGCAAAATGTTCACAAGATACCGCCTATCGAGACATTTTGACACTGATTGATGCTGGGGTGCTCAAGAAAAGTGAAGCAGGTGGGCGCAGTACAGGGTATGAGTTGATTATTTAAAATGAGAGTATCCGTGAACGATATTGTAACCCACTCCAGAGGGTATCTCACCCTAGATCAGTCGGCAGAATGGCAGGAATCGGGTGTGTCGATTAAAGCGATACCCGCATGGCAGTTTTTATTGGGATGATTGTCGCCATTGGATAGTTTATAGATTTTGTGGTGATTTATATATTGTTATCAAAGCTTATGTTATGATTTTAAGCAGTAAAAATGCGTTGAAATTGTGTTAGATGTCGATCTTAGATTTAATGGCTTGAATGATAGGAAGTTTTGCTGTGATGAATTTTTCGAAATTGTGTTATATGGCAAAAGTGCCGTATAATTATAGCCTTTGCGACAATTTAAAGAATGGAGTTTAAATGTCAATTTCCACAATAGGTAGCTCTATCCAGAGAATTCAGAAGGAGATAGCAGACCTTCATCATAGAATCAGTATAGAAACAAAAAAAGAGAGTGACTTTGGTGGTCAAATTGGTCAAATAAACCGAAGTATTACCAAAAGCACTTCTGAATCTACACTAAAAAATAAAGCTGCTGAAGTTGAGCGAAAAAGTAATGAAATAGCGAAGATTCAGGTTAAAAAGGCAGAGCTTCATAAAAAACTATCGGACAAAGAGAGTCAGCTACTAAAGCTAAGGCAAGATCTATTGAAAGAAGAAGATAAAGAGCGGAAAAAACAAGCTGAAATAGATGAGCGTGAACGAAAAAAGTTAGTTGAATTGGAAAACAAACAACGGAGGGAACAGTTAGCTCATCAAAAGAAACTACAAGCTGAAATTCGCAGAACTAAAGAAATGGCTCTGAATACTCAAGAAAGTATTGCCGTATTAAATAGCTTGCCAGATACAGAATACGATCTATTCATATCACACGCATCCGAAGATAAAGAAGAGTTTGTTCGCCCTTTGGCTGAAACCCTTGAAAGTCTAGAAGTTAAAGTATGGTATGACGAATTTACTTTGAAAGTTGGTGATAGTTTACGCAATAGTATTGACCATGGTCTAGTGAAATCTAGATTCGGTACGGTAATTCTTTCTGCTGCTTTTTGCTCAAAAAACTGGACTCAGTATGAATTGAACTCAATGGTTGCTAGAGAAATGAATGGACATAAAATGATATTGCCAATTTGGCACAAAATATCAAAGGATGAGGTTATTAAATTTAGTCCTGCGCTTGCAGATAAGGTCGCATTAAATACGTCGACTAGCAGCATTAAAGAAATTGCGATGGCGTTATCGGATGTGATTTTAGGAGCCAAAGCATAACACTGCATTGCACCTGACCGCCTGCCAGAGTCGCTTTGCGCTGCCGTCAGTCGGCAGGTGAATTAGGCATTAAGTTACCAGAGAGGGTAAAATGAATTTATTTGGTAGGCTGCTAAATAGAAAAAAAACTGATTTGCAAAAGTCAGATGGTTCTACCAAAACTAGCGGTGAATTAATTACCGAAATCACTGACGGCGCAAACCTAGTGAATGGAAAACAAACGTGGGAATTGGCAGCTGAAGGAAAGAGTGACATAGAAATAATGAAAGAATGTTGCCTTGCTGAATTAAAAACCATGGAAATTGCTGGTATAGTTCCAGCTCCATACTATTTTGAGCGTGTAGCCATTCTTTCTAGAAAAGAAAAACTTTATGAACAAGAAATATTTTTCTGTGAGCAGTATATTGAAAAAGTAGAACTTTTTTACAAGAAGCATGGCACTAAAGGTTATGCTGACGTTCGTAAAGGCCCTCGTTATAAAGCAATAGTTCAGCGCCTACCAAAGGCTAAAGAGCTTCTAAAGAAGCAAAAAACTTAACAAGGCGGTCAGATATCGTTCCGCTTCGCTCCACTGGACATATTTTAAGTAGTGGGCATCTCTAAAAACCTCCCGAGCTAAAAACTGGTAAAATACGCACATAACCAATCACATCTGAATGCACCATGAATTTATTTGACCTTCTTGCCCATGAACACCGAACTAAGCGCATCAACCAGAAAGATCCACTGTTGGCTTTAAA
>CAMCGI010000144.1 GCA_945874205.1 Francisella tularensis subsp. holarctica | reverse complement strand
CTCCATTCAGATTGTGAGCATAGTCAAACAAGAATTTTGTTATGAACCCACTATCCATTGTGTGGCAATAATAGGTAAATTGTAACATTGTGCGCGTTGTACAGCACCTTGTTGTAGTTTTTGATAGAAAACATAATCGTGTTCTAAACGATTAAGTGCAAGCGTCAAGGAAGTCACTGACTCAGGGGATACTAGCAATCCATCTTGCTCATGAGTAATGATGTCGCGTGGACCAAAATCACAATCTGCTGCAATGCAAGCACAGCCACATGCCATCGCTTCGATTAGTGTATTACCTAATCCTTCTGAGCGTGAACTCATCACAAATGCCCATGCACTTTCAAACCACGGAAAAGGATTGTTTGCCCACCCTAGTAGATGCACCCACTCTTGCAGTCCCAGCGAAATAATTTGGGCTTCTAACGTGCCTCGCCCATTCCCTTCGCCTAAAATCACTAATGGTTTAATGCGACATAATGCACTGCGGGCGTAGGCATCAATTAATAAATCAAACCCTTTTTGTGGGTGTAATCTGCCAATGCCTAAAATATAATCGCCTTGTAGGGTAGTAATTTCTGGCAGACGTGGTAATTTTTTTTGTTGATCAATATCCATTAAATCGACAGGATTAGCAATTACTTGCCAGTTTTTGATACCAAAATCAGTTTCAAGTACCTTTGCAATACCATGTGATACAGCAACACGCGCTTTCACATTAGACAAAGGATACAGCCAACGCATGAGTAATCTTTGATAGTTTGCTAATTCAAAGCGTGGATCGAGATGCACAGAAATAACAACAGGTACACCTGATAAAGCAGCAGGAATATTTGCCGTTTCCATAAGACTAATGAGTAAATCTGGGGTGTTTTGTTTGTACCAGCGGCGCAACAGCCATGCACGCTTAAAAAGATTAACTAGCTTACCAATTAATGAGGTAGTAGCGGGTGTATTCAAAATGGTCAATGTACCGCCATGCGGATAATGCTGCACAGCTTCCCAAAGTAAAACATGCACATCATGTCCTTCACGCTCGAATTGCTGTGAAAGTAATGAGGCAACACGTTCTGCACCCCCTTTGCCTAGAGTTTGGAGAAGAAGGGCAATTTTCATTTTTTTACTTCCAATAGCGTCTACAACCGAACCTCAATGCCTTGACTCTGCAAATGCAGTTTAGCTTCTTCGAGTGTGTACTCTCCAAAGTGAAAAATACTAGCAGCGAGAACCGCTTCAGCGCCACCTTGAGTAATACCATCGGCTAAATCTTGCAGATTGCCCACACCACCCGAGGCAATCACAGGAATCGATACCGCATCACTGACAGCACGAGTGAGGGCAAGGTCATAGCCTTTTTTCGTACCATCACCATCCATGCTAGTGAGCAGAATTTCACCTGCACCGAAAGCTTGCATTTTTTTCGCCCATTCAACAACATCAATTCCCGTTGCTTTGCGTCCACCGTGGGTAAAAATTTCCCATTGATTATCAACACGCTTGGCATCAATTGCGACCACAATACATTGCGAGCCAAAGTGATCGCTCGCTTCTTGCACAAATTCTGGACGGAAAACAGCAGCACTATTAATCGACACCTTATCTGCGCCTGCATTGAGCATTTTGCGAATATCTTCTAGGGTACGAATACCGCCACCAACGGTAAGCGGAATAAATACCTCGCTGGCAACTTGCTCGACAACATGAACTAAGGTTTCACGGTCGTCGCTAGTGGCAGTAATATCTAAAAAGGTAATTTCATCTGCACCTTGTTGGTTGTAACGACGTGCCACTTCAACAGGATTGCCCGCATCACGAATACCAACAAAGTTAACGCCTTTAACGACGCGACCATTGTCGACATCTAAACAGGGAATAATACGTTTTGCTAAGCCCATTATGAGCGTCCCATGAGCTTGTCGGCAAGGTTTTGACCCTCTGCAAAGTCCAAGCTGCCTTCGTAAATCGCACGACCTGTGATCGCACCTGAAATTCCGCTGCTGGCAGCCGCGCATAAGCCACGAATGTCGTCTAAATTGGTAATGCCGCCACTGGCAATGATGGGAATATTCACTGCTTTAGCCAGTGCTTTCGTTGCCTCAATATTGACGCCCTGCATCATGCCATCACGTCCAATATCGGTGTAAATGATTTCATTCACGCCATCATTTTCAAAACGTTTTGCTAGGTCGATAACATGATGCTCGGTAATTTCTGCCCAGCCATTAATCGCTACCATGCCCTCTTGCGCATCAAGTCCAACAATAATTTTTCCAGGGAATTTGGCACAAGCAGCAGCGACAAATTCGGGCTCTTTAGCAGCCTTTGTGCCGATAATGACATAGCTGACACCCGCATCTAAATAGCGTTGAATGGTATCAAAATCGCGAATACCACCACCAATTTGTACAGGTAGGGTAGGGAAGGCTTTGGTCACTTGTAGTACTGCTTGTGCATTGACAGGTTCACCCGCAAATGCACCATTAAGGTCAACCATATGCAAACGACGACAGCCTGCCTCTACCCAACGGGTCGCAGTTGCTAGCACATCGCCCGAAAAAATATCAGCATCTTCCATACGACCTTGTTTTAAACGCACACATTGACCGTCTTTTAAATCAATTGCAGGTATCAATAACATCTTAATTTCCTTTCCAATCGCAAAAATTGCGCAATAGTTGTAAGCCAGCATTGGCACTTTTTTCGGGGTGAGCTTGAATTGCAAAGAGTGAGCCTTGTGCAATGGCAGCGCAATAATTCAAGCCAAAATCAGTTTCACCAGCAATTAAGCTGTTGTCTTGTGGCGACACAAAATAGCTATGCACAAAATAAAAGCGACTCTTGTCTTCGATGCCGTGCCATAAAGGGTGTGTTTGCGTTTGATTGATTTGATTCCAACCCATTTGTGGAATTTTATGCTCAGGTTTCCAATTGGGTTGTTTAGCAAAGGCTTTTACTTCCCCTGTAAATAGGTTTAAACAGTCTGTGCCATCATTTTCTTGTGAATGGGTCATGAGCACCTGCATTCCCATGCAAATACCTAAGAACGGTTTGTTTTTAGCGCTATTAATGACCGCTTCACGCAAGTCTTCAATACTATTTAACGCTTTCATACAGGCTTTGGCGGCACCTTGACCTGGAAAAACAATGGCATCAGCATTAGCAATTTGGTCACTATTTTCACTGACGCTAACACGCGTATTGGCGGGTGAAACATGCAATAAGGCTTGTTTTACCGAGCGCAAATTACCCATACCATAATCAACAACCACAATTTCACGTAGTGTCGCCATTTATAATGCACCTTTGGTCGAAGGTAAAATGCCTGCCATGCGTTCATCAGCCGTTAGTGCCATGCGTAATGCACGACCAAAAGCCTTAAAAATGGTTTCGGATTGATGATGCGCATTGATGCCACGAATGTTGTCGATATGCAGGCTTGCATGCGCATGATTGACAAAGCCTTGAAAAAACTCTTGTACTAATTGCGTGTCAAAATTACCAATGCGCTCAGCCGTAAACTGACAATGGAACTGCAGGCCAGCACGCCCTGAAAGGTCAATTACCACGCGAGATAGCGCTTCATCTAGTGGCACGTAGGCATGACCATAACGAGCAATCCCTTTTTTATCACCAATCGCTTTTGCCAGAGCAGAACCAAGCGCAATGCCAATATCTTCAACGGTATGATGATCGTCGATGTGATTATCGCCAATAGCTTCAATAGTAATATCAATCATGCCATGACGGGCGATTTGATCAATCATATGTTCTAAAAAAGGGACACCAGTGGTTAAGCGCGACTTACCCGTGCCATCGAGCGTGATGTCGATTTTGATTTGGGTTTCGAGTGTTTTGCGTTCGATTTGAGCTTGGCGCATAATGTAATCTTCTTAATAGAATAATGACGTTTATTTTAACATTGCAGGATAAAGGTGTCATGTTATAAAAACGATTGTTATAGATTCTCGCGTCGTTGTCGCACGCAAAATTAAGAATGATTAATGTTATTTATGGATGTCATAGATAATTTTTGTTGGTATGCTGCGCTTGACTCGTTAGAATGTCTAGTACTTAATGGAAGCTTGTGTCTGCGATCGACTAATACTTGACTTGATTCGGGTTAAGTTTTGGTTATTTTGATTAAGCGGCTTCAGTAAAAGTGGTCTGTTAGTCTTATACTTATACTCAGGTTGTTATCCTTAAAAATTAATATTTTGTAGGGCGACAGCAGACTTGAAGTAGGTGTGTTCAATTATAGAGAGGAAATCGTAGATGGACACGGTGGTAAAACCGCAATATAACGATGGTGTTATTAAGGCATTTGCCTTGGCATCGATCGTTTTCTTGGTGCTAGGTACAATTATGGGTACCTATGCGGCGTCTGAGCTTGCTTGGCCGTTTTTAAACTTTGACTTGGCTGAAATTACTTTCGGTCGCTTACGTGTGATTCACACCAACACGGTAATTTACGCGTTTGGTGCTAACGTATTGATGGCAACAGGTTTTTACATTGTTCAGCGTACGTCTGGTCGTCCGTTGTTTAGCAATGCATTGGCTTGGGTGCAGTTTGTTGCTTTGCAAGCAGGTCTATTGTTGGCGGTTATTTCGCTTGCTTTGGGTATGATGCAAGGTAAGGAATATCACGAATTAGAGTGGCCGCTAGATTTAGCTGTTGCTTTGGTTTGGGTAATGTTCACATTTAACTTTGTGATGACAATCGCAACGCGCAACAAAGAAAAAGTGCCTCATATTTATGTGGCTAACTGGTTCTTCTTGGGCATGATGATCATGATTACTTACCTTTGGGTAGTGAATGGTTTGTCTGTTCCCGTTAGCTTGTTCCGCTCATACTCAATTTTTGGTGGTGTTCAGGATGCGATGATTCAGTGGTGGTGGGGTCACAATGCGGTAGGGTTCTTCCTAACTGCTGGCTTCCTAGGCATTATGTATTATTTCGTACCTAAGCAAGCGCAACGTCCTGTTTACTCATACCGTTTGTCAGTGATCCATTTCTGGGCATTGATGTTTGGTTATGTTTGGTTAGGCGCTCACCATTTGCAATATACAGCGTTACCTGACTGGGTAGGTTCACTGGCTGCGGTTGTATCTTTGGCGATGATTATCCCTTCTTGGGGTGGTGCGTTGAACGGTATGTTGACTTTGTCAGGTGCTTGGGATCGTCTGCGTACAGACTATATCTTGCGTTTCTTGATTATGTCATTGGCGTTCTATGCTATGTCTACCTTTGAAGGTCCTGTGATGTCGGCTAAGACGGTTAACGCCTTATCTCACTACACAGACTGGACGGTTGGTCACGTTCACTCAGGCGCATTAGGCTGGGT
>CAMCGI010000143.1 GCA_945874205.1 Francisella tularensis subsp. holarctica | reverse complement strand
ATGTTAATTGCTTTCAATGTGCCATTGCCGTCTGTAGAGCCTCACATGCCTGATCCAGCTTTGATACAATCAAATAATGAAAGTTATAAAATGCTTCAGCATGCACACGCAATGAATGACAAAAGTTATTTTAGTCTACATATGTTTGGCATGTGGTTTGGTTTTGTTTTTAGCGCCGGTCTAGTTGCTTACTTTGTGGTTGAGTTGGCTAGAACGCTTAGGATTCAGGAAAGAAGCTTGGCTGAAGCCAGAGAAAATACCTTACGTGATGAGCGTGTTGTTGCTTTGGGTACTTTAGCCGCCAGTGCAGCCCATGATATGGGGACCCCCTTAGGTACTATTGCAATACTGTCTCATGAGCTAGAGCAAGAATATCCGAGTCATCGTTACCCGGATTTACATGAAAAAATGGTGATTATCCAGCATCAGATAACGCGTTGTAAGGACGCTTTATCTGTCATGTCAGCATCTGCGGGAGAAATGCGTGCCGAGTCGGGCAGCAAGATATTGCTAGTTCAGTATCTTGATGATGTCATTAAGCAATGGCGTGTTCATAAGTTTGGGGTAAAGCTAAACTTTATAATCGCTCCCAATGTTGCTACTGACGCTATAATCATTGCTGAGCGCACCTTGACGCATGCACTAATTAATATTTTAAATAATGCCGCTGAAGCGACACCTATAGATAAGGGTGTCGAGTTTTATGCAAGCTGGGATTTGAATGAAGTTACCATAAAAATTAGAGATTTCGGTGCGGGTTTTCCTCCAGAACTTGTCGAATTTGCAGGTAAACAGCCTGTTGTCAGCAAAAAACGAGGTTTAGGAGTCGGTTTGTTCTTAACATATTCGACGATTAATCATTTAGGTGGCAAAATCAATCACTATAATAGTGACTCAGGTGGCGCTGTCGTTGAAATCACTTTACCCCTTTTTAATTTAGAGATCTCGGATAATGAATTCTGAAATGGATAGTCCTCGACTATTGTTGGTTGATGATGATGAAACTTTTTGTAAGGTATTAAAGTCAGCTTTAGAAAAACGAGGTTACGAAGTTTTAGTAGCCACTAATGTATCCGATGGTATTTTTCAGGCTGAAAAACACACGCCTGAATATGCCGTTATTGATTTGCGTATTGGTCATGAATCGGGATTAGAGATGGTAAAAAAATTGATCTCTTTGGATGATAATACCCATATCATCATGTTAACAGGTTTTGCCAGCATTGCTACAGCCGTTGAGGCTATAAAACTGGGCGCTGTGCATTATTTAACCAAGCCAGCAAATGCAGATGAAATTGTCAGTGCACTTCATAAAAATGATGGTGATTCATCGGTTTTAATTAGTGAAAATCCCTTATCAATAAAGCGTTTGGAATGGGAGCATTTACAGAAAGTACTGATGCAACATGAGGGTAATATTTCAGCGGCAGCTCGAGCATTGAGTATGCACAGGCGCACTTTACAACGAAAGTTGGATAAAAAGCCGGTACGTGAATAGTTGTTGTATTCACTAAAGATTATATCCCCATGTATTCAAAAGAAATATTTGATCAGGATTGCCGGCAGTGTAAGAGGTTGGCTGACTTTTTGTGTAAGGTTAAACAAACTAATCCTAATTATCATGCCAAACCAGTTGCCCCCTTTGGTGCAAAAAGCCCACATTTATTAATTGTCGGTTTGGCTCCCGGGATGCATGGCGCCAATGCAACAGGCAGACCTTTTACTCAGGATTTTGCGGGTTTGCTATTGTATGAGGCGCTTTATGAGTTTGGTTATAGCAATCAACCAAAGTCTGAATCCTTAACAGATGGACTTAAACTTATAAATTCTCGCATAACCAATGCCGTAAAATGTTTACCTCCTCAAAATAAACCAACGGCTACCGAAATTGATCAGTGCAATCATTATTTGGCGGCAGAGTTACAAGCTTTGCCAGAGCAATCAGTTATTTTAGCTTTAGGCACGGTCGCTCATCAGGCGGTTTTGAAAGCCTACAAGCTTAAGCAAAGTAGCGCTGTCTTTGCTCATAACGCACAGCATAAGTTACCCAATGGAAATACATTGGTAGATTCCTATCATACCAGTCGCTATAACGTGCAAACAAAACGCCTGACAAAGGCTATGTTTACAAATGTATTTGTTAGCATTGAGCAATTACTTGCAGAAAAGTAATGGTTCACTCTGTGATAATTTGGAATTAACTTTCTAAATGGAAGCTATGATCATCCAATCAAACGATTGCGCCCTTCAAATTTAGCTCTATAAAGTGCTTGATCTGCTTGGCTAAGTAAGGCTTGCCAAGAACTGTGGTGGTTTACATCAAGTACTGCCAAACCTAAGCTGATAGTGACATGGTTCGCTATTGAGGAACCAGCGTGGGCAATAGCCAAGTCTCGGACATTGGTTAATATACGTTCACCTAAAATAACGGCATTTTTTTTAGAGACTTCTGGTAACAGACAGACAAATTCTTCTCCACCTATTCGCGCTACCATGTCGGTAGCACGTCGGAGCGTACTATTTAATGTATTGGCGATTGCTATGAGGCATTCATCACCAGCAGCATGTCCATAGTAATCATTGAATTGTTTAAAGTAATCAACATCTGCGATGAGTAGGCTTAATGGTTTACGATATCGAAGTGCATGACTCCATTCATTTTGCATAACGGCTTCAAAATGTCGTCGATTGGGGATTCCTGTTAAGGCATCGGTATGGGCAGTAAGTGCTAGTTGGTCGTGGATGGTTTTAAAATGTAATTGAACGGCAACTCGTGCCTGAATAATAGCAGGGCGTATGGGCTTTGATATAAAGTCCACCGCGCCTACAGAAAATCCTTTTGTTTCACTCTCTTCATCAGTTAGGTGGGTAATAAAAATAACAGGGATAAGTTGGATACTTATATGCTTTTTAAGTTGTCTGCATATTTCATAACCATCCATTCCCGGTAGATTAATAGCCAACAGAATTAAATCGGGTTGCTGGAGGATCGCAATATTCAAAGCATCCAAAACATTTGTTGCAGTCAGTAAATGATAATCTTTTAGAGCACAGCATAAAGCGGCCAGATCAGTTGGTGAATCATCTACTAATAGCAGGGTGGTTTGTTTTTTATTCAGATTCATCATCGTTAGTGACTGCTCAGGTACAGGGTTAAAAAGGTAATTGGTATGCTGATAACGAAGTTTAGCACCGCACTCTCATATTTAGACTATTATTGTTCTGACTGTTTGCGATAAAAAAGTTTGTTTAGACTTTGATAAAACAAGTATGGTATAAATATCAGCTGAGTATTTTAACTAGTCTTATGGTTGTATTAGTGTCTTGTTTTTTTTTATACTTGTTTCAAATTTTTCAACATCATAACCTACGGTTTTATTTAGTTGTGGTAGGTTCCAAGTAAATCAAGTAAAGGCTTTCAACTAAGAAAAGTATGGGCCGACAAGACTAACTTGATGTTTTTACAATTTTTTTAATTAAAAGAGGAATTACTGATGAATACCTTATCAATAAAAAAAGTACAACAAGGTTTTACCTTGATTGAATTAATGATCGTGGTTGCGATTATTGGAATCTTGGCAGCGATTGCGATACCGGCTTATCAGGATTACATTACTAGAGCAAAATGGGCTGAAAACAATATAATTATAGCGCCAGTTAAAATGGCAATTGCTGAATGCGCTCAAAACAATGCTGCTGATTTAACGGCTTGTGATACTTTGGCTAAATTAACAGCACAAGCAGGATTAGCATCACTGCCGGCAGCAAGCGACAGTCTGGCTTCTGTAGCAATCACTGGTACGACTGCAGCTATTGTGGTGACAGGGACGAGTGCAGTAGGAACATGTGTTGTAACCTGGACACCCAGTGTCGCCGACCCTACCAAAATTTCATGGGCAGGAGTTACTTCTGGCACTGGTTGTACTAAATCAAAAACTGGAGTTTAAAATTTTTTAGCAGGGCGGGGCTAATGCTCTGTCCTGCTAAAATGATATTTGTTAGATGATAATGTCAAGTCAAAAATCTATAATTTATGATTACAAAGTGGAGTATTGCGACTCTCTTTAGCAAACAATAACATAGCATTAATTAAAATCGTTTATCAAAGAGTTATCTAAACCATCTTAACTGCCCAATTCAGATGATTTTGCTGAAGTTGTACGTTCCCATTCTTACTAAGTTAGTAGCGGTTTTGTGTGACGATTTCAACGCAACGGAATTGTAGCCATTATTATATTGTCATACAGCCCGCTTAATAAATACCCATAAAATCACCTTTACCAACGTCAAGGCCATTGTGACGTAAAATGGCATAAGCTGTTGTTACATGAAAGAAAAACTGTGGTAATCCGTAGTTTGCTAGGTAAGTATGCCCAATTAGTTTTTTTTCTTTTGGGGTGCCTGGACGTAATACAATTTCATGTGATTCACTGCCTTCAAATTGTTTTGAAGATAGACTTTCGAGAAATGACAGGGCACGGGTGATACGTTCCTGTAATTCGCTAAAAGTTTGTTCATTATTTTCATTCGTTGGGACATCAACCTCTGCCAGCCTTGCCGATACACTCGTCGCAAAATCGGTGGCAATTTGCACTTGCCGGAACAAGGGAAACATATCAGGAAACAATCGTGCATCCAGTAAAGCTTTTGGTTCAATTTTTTTTTCGATGCAAAGTCTTTCTGCTTTGGTCAAGATGTTACTTAGGCTATTTAATAGCTGTTTAAAGACAGGTACGGAGGTCGTATACATATAATTAGTCATGGATTTCTCTTGGTTAATTGGTTACAGTTGTTATCATACATTATGATTAAGTATTTCAATGCATTCGGTATCTACTTGATAGGGGCTGAATCTATTTCTTGGTTCTTGGCAACAGATTCAGAATTATTGTTATTGATCGAGTAGACATGACAGTCCAAGTCAGATTATTTCATTTTATTTTTACTTGCTGGTTAATAGCGGCGAGTACCTCGTTTGCAATAGCACAAACTCATCCCTGTAAAGAAAGCGGCGAGACACATATTTGGATCTCACCCTTTAATCCTAAAGCCAATGAACAGCTTAAAATAATGGCTGTATCCACAGATGGTCCTTTGTCGGAACTAACCATAATGGATAAGCAAGGTCAGCGTAACCCTTTGAAATTTCACCATCGAGGTGGCCCACCCTGGAGCTTAATCGCGACATTGGACGGACTCCAAAAGGGAGGTTATAGTGTGCTTGCTGGTCGAGATGCCCAATTTACAGCTTGTCATTCGCTTATCATTGGAGGGTCAAGCATTCGGGAATCGGCTGAAACTTGGGGGCTTGCTACAGAAGCTTTTTACGCTGCATGGATTAACGCGTTATTTAGTGCGC
>CAMCGI010000142.1 GCA_945874205.1 Francisella tularensis subsp. holarctica | reverse complement strand
ATATTGTGCTCAATCTTATTCGACTCCATCAGTCCGATAAAAAGAGAAGCATCAAAATTAAACGACTACGAGCGGCATCTTTAGATGACTTTCGCGCTGAGATAATGGGGCTTCTCGTGGCAATATAATTTTCATGCGATTGCCCTGCGATTTGTTGGTAGTCTCGCAAATATGACTTAATTCCTCGTGTACCTGCATTACCATCCAGTGCCTCAAAGGCTATCTTTACCCAATAGGCTGATTTATCTTCCTTTTTATCGATGTTCTCATTCGCAAGCCAGCTGTAATAACTGCTTGACTCTACTGATAATATATAACAGCAACGACTCGCATCAAATTCTTCCCGATGTTGTTTGATCCATGCATACTTCACCTCTCGAGACTTGCAAAGTACGCCGTTGCCTTTTTTAATATTTCTCGATCCATTCTTGCCTGTGCCAGTTCTTTCTTTAGGCGTGCATTTTCCTGCTCAAGCGTTTCATTTTGTTTAGGTATAACCGCTAAATCATGCATGCGCTTATATTTCGCTACCCATCCATAAATGGTATTTTCTGCTATCTCAAAATCTCTTGATGCTTGAACAACGCTTCTGCCATGATTGACGATGGCATCAATCACTTCATCTTTACGCTTCTGGTCATATTTCTTTTGTGCCATTTTACACCTCTTATCTATCGGACTATTTTAACTAATCCTTGTACGATATAGTGTAGCCACTCCACATCATGCAGCTTTTTGACCGAGCTAAAGTAACATTTGAAGAATCGCAAGCGAGATTCCAAGAAGAAATGCGCCAATCACGAATTGAATACGACAAACGCGCAGAAGCACGTGCTACCGAAGCCAAAATAGAAGCAAAAAAGCGTGCTGCAGAAGTGGATAAAGAAATGAAAGCGCTGCGCACCGAATTGGGCAAGCTTGGTAACCGCTTAGGAGATTTTGTACAAGAAATGGTACGCCCAGCAGCGGTGCGCTTATTTCAAGAACGTGGTTTGCCTGTGCATCGTATTTTACCGAATATGCAGTATCGAAATGATGCGGGTCAAAGCGAGCTGGAAGTTGATTTGTTTGTTATTAACGGCACAGTTGGTATTCTCATCGAGTGTAAAAGTCATGCGAGTATCGATGATGTCAAAGAGCATTTGAAACGAATCGATAAGTTTAGACGCTACTTTGCCGAATTTAAAGACATTAAATTGCATGCTGCCATAGCTGCTATGGTGATGCCCGATGAAGTTGCCCGTTACGCTTATAAAAAAGGCATGTTTGTCATGGCACAAAATGGCGAGAGCATCGATATCAAAAACGATGGCAAGTTTACACCAAAAGAGTGGTGATTCATACATAGCAAACAAGCATCGGAAAAGTTGGTTAAAACAAAGTCTCTTGAGGATTGTTGTCGGGAATAACTTGCATTGTCCCATCCTTAAATTGCAAGGTCAATCGCGTTTGTTGCACCGCTTGCTCATGGGTAGTAATGACCCTACCACGAGCATCTCGCACTATCATATAACCCAAAGACAATAACCGCTGGGGATGATGACTCGCAACCAAACCGTGATAACTCGTTAGTTGGCGTCGTGCATGAACAATACTACTTTGTGCATTAGATAAAACGCTATCATGGAGCAAGTTCACGTCTTTATGTGTCTGTCGAATCTTGTCTTTAACAATATACTGAACTTGCGCATGATAATGATTCAGTTTCGCTGCTTGCAAAAAACACGCACGTTGCGCTGCTTGCATCATTTTGATCTGTGTCTGCTGTATGGTTTGACGTTGCGCCCAAATAATATGCTGTGTCTGCTGTTGCACACGCTGTTGATAGCCTGTAATAGCTTCTTTGTGTTGACTCAACAACAAACGGCTAGTTTGCGTAATCGTTTGCCAACTGGCTTGTGTTTGCTGTGCACCTTGCACAATTTGCTCACGAATAAAGGCAATGACCTTACTCGGTGTGTCAAAACGACGATTGGCAACCTCGTCTAAAATGGTATCATCACGCTCATGCCCAATGCCTGTTGCGACAGCAATCGGAAAAGTACACAGTCGAGAAGCTAACTCAATATCATTTAAAAACATCAGGTCTTGTTTCGCACCACCACCACGGATAACGACCAATAAATCAAATGGATTCTTGTAATGTGCCTGCTCAATAAGTTGCAAAGCTGCTAACATTTCTTCTTTCGTTTGCATACCTTGAAAATTAGCATAAAAGTAGTCAAACTGACATAACTGATGGGTAGCCAGTAACTTAGCATCTGCCTGAAAATCCCCTAACCCAGCAGCCTGTGCAGGTGATAGCACTGCAATACGATTAAAATCGCTCGGGAAAGAAAGTTGTTTATTGCGTCCATAAAGTCCGTTTGCCTGCAATTTTGCTCGAATTGCTTGTAATTTAACCTGTTGATCACCTAAGGTAAAGCTAGGATCAATGTCGATAATAGTAAGAGACAAACCAAAACGCGCGTGAACACTCACCTCAACCGCCACAAGAACGGCACAACCAACTTGCAAGCCTTGCCCCGTTACTGTCTCGAACTGAGCAAGCAAACGTACTGCCTGATTTGCCCAGAGAATTGCCCTCGCCTGAGCCACTTGTTGACCTGCAACCGACTCTGCTAAGGTTAAATATAAATGCCCATTACGATTATTAAGCTCCGTAATTTCGGCTTTAATCCAAACTGACTGAGATAAAGCTGCCGTTACTGCTGCATTGGCTTTGTTTATTAGCGCAGATAAACTGATACCCTTTTCACCAAGTGCTGTTTCTAAACGCTGATTAGACACTGTTGGCATTTGTGGTATTTGCTGTTGTACAGGTAACCAACGTGCAAACTTATCAACGTCTAACCCATCAGGAATATACCACGCACGCGCAGCACCATCCCAACGCGCACCTAATTGTTTGGCTGCATCTTTTTCAGGAAAGGGAACGATAAGATAGACGAAGTTAGTCATATTTTATCTCAAAATCAACCCAACCCACTTTTGCTAATCGTCTTACTGTATTTAACCAAGTCGTGCTTAACTGAAGTGAAGCCAAGCCTGAGTAATGCTGTTTTGGTCTGCCATGTAGACGAATTAAGCGGGTTTCTTGTACTAAGTCAACCTCATAGTCTTCTAGTCCAAGCAATGCTTGCTCAATTTGAGCACGATTGTTGCACAAAAGCACTAGGTCACAACCCGCTTTTCTAAATCGCTCACTTAAGGTTGCACCATCACTCAGTTCTGACACGGCAACCATGCCTAAATCATCACTAATAATCGCCCCAGAAAAACCTAAACGCTCACGTAAAATTTGCTTCAACCATACAGAAGACAATCCTGCAGGCAGTTCATCAACCTGTGGATAAATAACATGCGCTACCATGACAGCAGCAAGATACTGACGAATCAATATTTTAAACGGTTGCATATCTGTACTGACTAACGCAGCAAGGGGGCGGTTATCAATAGCAGTCGCAACATGAGTATCAGGCACAACATGACCATGACCAGGAAAATGTTTCCCGACCGATGCCATCCCTGCCAAACTCATTCCCTTCATAATATGTTCAGCCAATTCACCGACCACAGAGGGATTATGATGCAAGGCTCTGTCACCAATAACACTACTATTGCCATAATCCAAGTCAAGCACGGGCGCAAATGAAAAATCGACACCACAGGCTAATAACTCACTGGCTAACAACCAACCTAAATCCTGTGCCAAAGTTAAGGCTTGTTGCGGATGTTTATCGAATAAAAACCCCAATTCTGCCATTGCTGGCAACTTAGTGAATCCCTGTGTCTTAAAGCGTTGCACCCGCCCCCCTTCATGATCGACAGCAACCAATAAACGAGGATGACGCAAAACATGAATTGACTCGGTTAAGACACGCAATTGCTCAGGCGACTCAAAATTACGACTAAACAGCACCACACCCGCTACAGCAGGATGTAAAAGCTGTGTTAGCTCACGATCAGTTAAGGAAAACCCACTGAGACCAATCATTAAATACCCTAAAGATTGCGCTTTACCTAAGGGTTTAGTGGCGTACATCGGTTATTTCACTACTCGCTTGCTTGAATCATAAACTTGACCTGGTTTCCAATCGATGTAAATACTATCTTTTTCTTTAGGATGCGGCACTTTTACAAACACAGCCTTAAAATTACTATCACTGACATTTTCAAAATAATGCGCTTCACAGGGCGCGCAAATCATGAAATCTCCCGCTTTCATAAGCGTTAACTCGCCATTCACCCACACTTGACACTCACCCTCTAACGCTAAAAATGACTCTTCGTGCGTTTCGTGCAAATGGCAAGGGTGGTGTTCACCTGGTGTAATAATGACCACACCCAAGTCAACATTAGGACCTTGAGTCAAATATTTAGGTCCATGATCGCCAAAACGGTATTCATGTTCCGATTCTTTTGTTAAATACATAATTTAGTTTCCTTTTATAAGCCAGGGGCTTTCCACATTGGTTCAGTTAACCCTTGTTGTACAAGCGCAAGTTGAGCATGATAAATTTGTTGCCAACGCTGTTTAATGATCTGATAGGCGGCAAAATTGGCTTTATTTGGTTCGACAATACGCGCTACTTTAACGACAGCCTGCACTGCTTCATCAAAATTCTGCCAAATGCCCGCCCCCACGCCTGCACATATTGCACACCCTAAGGATGTGGCTTCTGTCACCTCAGGAATATGCAAAGGCAGCCCCAAGACATCAGCGACAATCTGTGGCCATAAAACACCTTTTGCTGCACCACCCGCAAACACAACATGATCGATTTTAGCATCGGTAAAACGAATAATTTCATCGAAGTTAATACCACTAATAATCGCGGCATTTTCTTCTAAGCTACGAAACAAGCTATATTTATTATATTTTTCTGGATCAATTCCTAATCCAATAAAGGATGGACTAGCATGAATCCAATGCCCATAATGCATTGCATCGCTAAAAATAGGTAAAATACCATATGCCCCTAACGGTACTTGAGCAGCCTTAGCTTCTAGTTCTGCATAGTCCATACCATCACAAATAGCATCACGAAACCAACGCATCACTAAACCACTAAAAAAGGTAATGCCTTCGGCTTGCGACTGTCCTGCAACGACATGCGGATTAACACGCACTGACATGTCAACAGGTGGCTTGGTTTGACTATCGATATTAACCACTTGCTGCCAAAAAGATCCGCCTAAAATCGCTGCCTGATGCGGCTTGGTTAGTCCTAATCCAAGTGCCCCAATTTGAACATCACCCCCACCCATTACCACCAAAGTATCAGCAGATAACCCTAATGTTTGCGCCATATCTGATGTTAGTCTACCCATTACCGAACCACTTTCAACAATCGGTACAAACAA
>CAMCGI010000141.1 GCA_945874205.1 Francisella tularensis subsp. holarctica | reverse complement strand
TATGCGTAATATCAACGACTATATAATTAATTTCTATAATAGTCAGCGATTACATTCTACATTGGGATATGTCTCGCCCAATAACTATGAAGCCAATATGGCTATTAAACAACCTATCTCTGTGTCTTAAAAAACTTGACCACTACAGGCGTTAACGAAGTGGTTTTTTGGAGTGACAAACCTATCGTTAAAATTGATCCCCGTTACTTTCGCCCCATCGAAGTTGAAACTTTGTTGGGTGATCCAAGCAAAGCTAAACAAATACTAGGCTGGGTGCCTGAGATTACGGCTCAAGAAATGTGTGCAGAAATGGTCTCAAGTGATTTAGCACAAGCCAAGCAGCACGCGCTGCTTAAATAACATGGTTATTCAGTTAATGTGAGTGTCGAGTAATTATATAAATACTTGTTTAGTGCAGCGTGAAAGTGAAAAGAGATTGGCGCAGTTAGGCGCTAGTCAATTAGACTTGAGGAGTATTGGGGTCTTATCTGTCCCCATTTTACATAATGCCTATGGCCCGCGCATGCATCCCAATGACGGGAGAGTGGATTAACAGCAATTTATACAAATCGATCGAGTATGAACCCATTGATTATGTCGGCTGTAATAAGATATCATCAGTTATCAAAGCATATCCCATGAACACCATTAGTTAATTAAAAAGAAGCCAATGCTCAGACCTGACAAACCTATCTACGTTACCCAGCCGGTATTGCCTCCGCTTGAAGAGTTCATCCCCTATTTACAACAAATCTGGGATAACAAAATACTCACCAATGGCGGTCCATTCCACCAGCAATTAGAAAAAGAATTATGTGACTACCTTGGCGTAGAACATCTGGCATTATTTACCAACGGTACTATTGCACTGATAACGGCCTTACAAGCACTGCGTATTACCGGTGAAGTTATTACTACGCCCTACTCTTTTGTAGCGACATCTCATTCATTATTATGGAATGGTATCAAACCCGTTTTTGTTGATATCGACCCGAAAACACTCAATCTTGATCCCGATAAAATTGAAGCGGCTATTACCCCGCAAACCACCGCCATCATGCCGGTACATTGTTACGGACATCCTTGTGATGTAGATCGTATCCAAAAAATTGCCGACAACTATGGCCTAAAAGTAATTTACGATGCAGCCCATGCCTTTGGTGTGCAATGCCATTGCGGCAGTGTTCTCAATCACGGCGACTTATCCATACTCAGTTTTCATGCCACCAAAGTATTTAATACCTTTGAAGGTGGCGCCATCATTTGCCCTGATGCAAAAACCAAACAGCGCATTGATCAACTTAAAAACTTTGGTTTTGTGGATGAAATCACGGTAGTCGCTCCCGGTATTAATGGTAAAATGAGCGAACTCAACGCGGCCTTTGGCCTGTTGCAACTTAAAGGCATTGATGAAGCACTACACAAGCGTAAAGCCATTGACGCCCTCTATCGCAAAGGCTTGGCAGATGTTAAAGGCATCCATTGCTTGGCCAATGCTGGAGAAGAAGTAGCCAACTATTCATACTTCCCCATTTTAGTACAACCCGATTATCCGCTTGACCGTGATGCACTTTACCAAAAGCTAAAAGACAAAGGCATCCATGCGCGTCGCTACTTTTACCCTTTAATTAGCGATTTCCCAATGTACCGTGGACTGCCTTCAGCAACACATTCAAATTTACCTGTAGCTACAAAAGCTGCAAGCCAGGTTATTTGTTTGCCTATTTATCCAATTCTTGAAGCGTCCGATCAAGAAAAAATTATTTCGCTAATCGCAGGACATTAATATGGCATGGTTGACTGCTCAACAAATAAACGAAATGGGTTTTGCAAGTGTTGGAAGCAATGTGCTACTTTCTGATAAAGCCTCCTATTACAACTGTAAAAATATTCGTTTGGGTAGCAACATAAGAATTGATGATTTTTGTGTACTGTCAGCGGGAGACGGCGGCATAGATATAGGTAATTACATACACATAGCTGTTTACTCATCATTGATCGGTGCAGCAAATATCTCACTTGCTGATTTTAGTAACATTTCTTCACGAGTTGCTATCTATAGCAGTAACGATGACTATAGCGGCGCAACCATGACTAATCCAACTATACCTAAAGAATTAACAAACATACATAATGCAAATGTTAAAATTGGACGTCATGTCATTATCGGGGCAGGATCAATTGTTTTACCTGGCGTGACTTTAGAAGAAGGCGTCGCTGTGGGTGCATTGAGCTTGGTAAAAAAAGACTGTAAAGCTTTTGGTATTTATATGGGCTCACCCGCAAAACGTATTAGCGAAAGAAATCGTGATCTAATTACATTGGAAAAGCAGTTTCTACTTTCGATAGCCAATTGATTTGAAGACAAACCGCAATTTAATCATTAGAACAAACCCACATTATGTGCGTCTAAATAAACACAGTAAACAATAATAAATGAGCCTTAAAAAAAACATCCTCGCTAATTATGCCAGCCAAATTTATGTAACACTCATCGGCATTGTCATTGTGCCGCTATACATAAAATACATGGGAGCAGAAGCTTATGGCTTGGTCGGTTTTTTTGCCATGTTACAAGCCTGGTTCATGATATTAGATATGGGGCTAACACCCGTGATGGCGCGAGAAACTGCTCGATTTCGCGGTGGTGCAACAGATGCACTCAGTTATCGCCGATTGGTTAGAGCCTTGGAAGGTATTTTTATTATCGTCGCATTAGTCGGCGGCAGTGCTATGTTCGCCGCATCAACTTATATTGCACATGATTGGTTAAAAGCAGGTCATTTACCTATTAATGAAGTGCAAACAGCTATCGAATTAATAGCCATTATTGTTGCATTACGCTGGATGTGTGGCTTGTATCGCGGTGGAATTAGTGGCTCAGAAAAGCTGGTATGGTTAAGCAGTTATAATATCTTCATCGCTACCTTGCGCTTTATGGGTGTACTAGCTGTATTGCATTTTATTGGTACCACACCCACTTTGTTTTTTAGCTATCAAGTTGGTGTAGCCATAGTAGAGTTGATGATAATACTATTTAAAGCCTATCGTTTATTCCCAACCATATCCAAAGGCAAACGCATAGCATGGTCATGGGCACCACTTAAACCGGTACTTAAATTCTCATTATCAATTGCGTTTACGTCTGCTGTCTGGGTCTTCGTCACGCAAACGGATAAACTGGTGCTGTCCAAGATTTTACCGTTAGCCGACTACGGTTATTTCACCCTTGCGGTGTTAGTTGCTAGCGGCGTGCTAGTAGTTAGTGGCCCTGTCAGCGGCGCCGTTATGCCACGCATGGCAAAATTAGAGGCTGATGGTAATCATAAAGGCTTAATCAGTGTTTACCGTCAGGCAACACAGATGGTTGCGATTATTGCGGCGGCTTCATCGATTACCATAGCTTTTTGTGCCGAACCACTATTATGGGCATGGACGGGTGATAATTTATTAGCCCATAACGCCGCTCCTATTTTAGGTTTGTACGCTCTGGGCAATGGCATTTTAGCGGTTTCAGCATTCCCTTATTATTTACAATATGCCAAAGGTGATTTACGCTTGCATTTAATTGGCAACGCACTATTTGTTATATTCCTAATACCCGCAATTATTTGGGCCGCTAGTCATTACGGTGGTATCGGCGCTGGGTATGTATGGTTGGCAATGAATGTTATTTATTTTATAGCTTGGGTGCCACTGGTACATCACCGCTTTGAAAAAGGATTGCATATTAAATGGCTGGGGATGGATGTATTGGCTATTTATTTAAGTACAATCTCAGTGGCGTATGGTTTGTTTATGATAATGCCGATAACCAATAATCGTTGGTGGCAATTTGCCTACATTACATTAATGGGATTATTAGTTATTTTTTCAGGAATTTTAGCCTCATCCACGTTCTGGACTAAACTCAATCTGTTGTTTAAATTCTCAACAAATAAAAAATGAAAAGTTAGTTTGATATCTTTGAATTTAGTAAAAATTACCTATAAATAATCCATCCAACAAAAATGACTCAAAAACGTATTTAAATGACGTGGAAAAATCTAGAATAAACAACTCTTGTTGATGCGATATTGATTGATCATGCCCCCACAAAAGAGCTTGATGACATCCATGCGTTGATTGATTGGTCTCGTGTAGAAAAGAAGCTGTCTGACGTTCACACGAGTAACTGGGGCGAAAGGGCATGACCGCTTTTGTTGATGTTTAACGCTTTGATATTGTAAGGTTGGTATGTTTTTTTGTGTGATTCTGAGTTAGCAAAAAACAACTAGCTTATACATAAAGTCGGGTGAAATTAGCATTATTGATGCCAGCGTCATAGAGGCTAAGCAATGTCGTCCCAATGAAAGAAAAGACGGTAGTTCTACGCAAGATCCTGAGGCGGCATGGTACGTTAAAGTGGCATCTGATGGTAAAAGTAAAAACACCTACGGATATAAGGCTCATTTCAATGTAGATGAAGAAGGCTTGATTAAAGTAATGAATTACACCGCGGGTAATGTGCATGATTCTAATCTATTCACTAAGCTACTCAATGCAACGAATCTTCTGTTTATGCAGTTAGTGCTTATCAGAGCCAAGTCCACAGCGAATGGTTATCAAATCATGAGATCGAAAACTGTTTGATCAAGCGTGCTTATCGCAATCGACCCTTAACAAAAGAAGATAAAGCGTTTAACCAAATACAGTCGCGTATTCGAAGTACACTAGAAAGCGTCGTTGAAGCACTTAAACTTTATTACGCTATGGGCAAAGCTCGTTATTTTGGCTTAGGTCGAAATCGCACACGTGTAGAGATTATGTGCGTAGCGTACAATACAAACGGAGTTTATCGATTAAGCAGGAGAGGGTTGCCTGAAAAAGGAAAATACCGAGCAAAACACGCCTTAATAGAAAAAAGCAGCGTACTTTGCACTCATTTTGTCAAAATGAGTAAAAAATTGAACTTCAATTCAAATATTACAAATAAACCTGATTCAAGCAAGAGTATCAGAATTAATGAATAGCTTTTTTCGATTGCCTGATAGTTTATATACTGAGAAGTCAACATAGTGACTTATGCAACAATTAATGGATTGAGCAACTTGTTAACCTAAATATTTTTTTGACCTATATGAGTAAAGATTGATGAATAATAATTTTTCATCTGAAATTGTTGTTTCTGTAGTTTGCCTTGCATACAATCATGAGCAGTATTTAAAGAATGCCTTAGACGGATTTTTGATTCAGAAAGTATCTTTTACAGTTGAGTTCATCATTGCAGACGATTGCAGCTCTGATAAAACAGTAGACATTATTAATGAGTATAAAAATAAATTTAATGACAATCTAATAGTTATTAAAAATAAGTCCAATTTAGGATTTATGAAAAATTTTATAAATGCA
>CAMCGI010000140.1 GCA_945874205.1 Francisella tularensis subsp. holarctica | reverse complement strand
CTCTTTAGATGAAGCAGTTGTGTTGCGTGAGTCGGGTATAAAACATCCTATTGTATTGTTAGAGGGTGTGTTTTCAGCTCAGGAGTTGTTTTGGGTTGCCTCTCAAGGTTTAGATGTCGTTGTTCATTCGTGGGAACAGCTTGAAATGTTAGAAAAGACACTGCTTTTATCAGTAATTCGGGTTTGGATTAAAGTTGATTCGGGTATGCATCGTTTGGGTTTTAATCCAGACGAGGTTTTTTCCGTTTGGCAACGATTAAGTGTATTGTCCTATATAGCAATGCCTTTGCGGTTGATGACACATTTTGCTGCTGCAGATGAGCCGCACTCTCCCTTAAATGCACTTCAGATAAGTCGCTTTGAGGCAGTACGAGAAACTTTACCTAAAGATGTTCCTGTGAGTATGGCAAATTCAGCAGCAATTGTACATTTTTCCCAGTCACATGGTGACTGGGTTCGTCCTGGTATTATGTTATATGGTGTGAGTCCTTGTTCGTTATCAGCTGATGCCTTGGGGTTGTATCCTGTTATGACTTTAGTTAGTCGTGTGATTGCACTTAAATTTGTCGCTGCAGGTGAAAGTATTGGTTATGCTGGTGGTTGGCGAGCACAAAAAAAAACTCAAATTGCGATAGTTGCTGTGGGCTATGGCGATGGTTATCCGCGTCATGCACCATCAGGAACAGCGGTATTGGTTAATGGACAGGTTGCATTGTTGGTTGGACGTGTATCGATGGATATGATTATGGTTGATGTTTCGAAGATAAACAGTGTTGCAGTCGGAGATCCCGTTGTTTTATGGGGGGAGGGTTTGTCTGTGAGTCAGTTAGCAGAACAAGCTGGAACAATTGGTTATGAGTTGTTGTGTGGTGTGACACGACGTGTGCCTTGTATAGAGGGACGCGCAGAACCTGAGTGGTTTTCTGCACGTCCACGCTGATGTCTTTATTATTTAATTAAAAACTCATCACGCGATCTACCGTTAGAGGTATAACGTTTTAACCATAATGGCTCAAGACCACGACCAGTCCACACATTGTTGTATTCCATTGGGTCACGATATTTAGGTGCGACGGTGCTTGTTTCTTTTTTAACGCTATTTGTTTCTCCACGACAAGCTTTTTGTACTAAACTTAACACATGGATAACGCTTTCGTCGCTTTTTTGTGAGAGTGCCTGAATGCTTTTAACGATTGTTTGAATTTCTTCAGATTTAAAGTTTAGTTTAGCTGTTTTTTGCGCTTCAAGTTCTTCAATTTCTTTGCGTAAATAAGCCATTTTTTCAGAAAGTTTATTTAATTTTTTTTCAATACGAATGCTCATAGTGAAATTTCCTTGTGATTTTTAGATAAAAATAGTGCTGGTTTTTATTTTAATCATTTATGTGAATAAATAAAAGCGTTATTCATGAATTTAGGTATATTAAGGATAAATAATGCGTTGCTCTTATTTTTTGTGGCGATTTGGAAAAAGCAGTGAAGGTTGGTTACACTTTGAAAATAGTGGTAGTTTTTTTGTTTTTATTAGTTGGTTGTTTTATGTTTTCATGACTAATCATTTTGTTGGTTATTTTGATAAAGGTAGTGTAACGCTAATTGATTTACTTTTTGGTGTTCCTATTATTATTGCAATGGGATTGGTTTTTACTATTGTTTGGAAAGGTCTTGTTCGTGGGTTGTTGTGTATGACTGGAAGGCTGGTTGATTATGATGAAAATTAATAAAAATGAAGCAAAAATATTATTATTAATGGCATTGCCATTGGTTATTGGTCAGTTGGCACAAACAGGGATGGGGGTCGTTGATACTATTATGGCTGGGGGCGTGAGTAAAATTGACTTAGCAGCCGTAGCCTTGGGAACTGCAGTTTGGCTTCCTGTATTTTTATTTGTCAGCGGTGTTCTATTAGCATTAACACCTTATATTGCACAAGCCGTCGGCAGTGAAGATGCGCAACGGGCGCAAGTTGGTTTGATGCAAGGGTTATGGTTGTCGCTAATATTAGCAATATTTGCAGGTGTTATTTTAATATCTTCTTCTATTTGGCTTCGTTTTTTTGAGCTAGAGCAAGCTGTTGAGAGTATTGCTAGTGGTTACTTAAACGCAATGGCGTGGGGATTGATTCCTGCTTTAGTTTTTCAAGTTGTACGATTTTTTCATGAGGGTCATGGATTAACAACGGTTATGATGAAGTTATCAATCATGGCATTTATTATTAATATTCCATTAAATGTTATTTTTGTTTATGGGTTTGGTTCGATTCCCGCTATGGGTGGGGTGGGGTGTGGCGTTGCTACGAGTATTGCTTATCTTTTTATGGCATTGGGAGGGTGGTGGTTTTATTTTCGTCATGCTGATTATGCACGTTATCGACAGTTATGGGCGTGGTTAAAACCTGATTTTACGGTATTGCTAACACTAATGCGTGTGGGGGTTCCGATTGCAGCAGCGATTTTATTTGAAGTGGGTTTGTTTACGTTTATTGCTTTTTTAGTAACGCCTTTAGGTACTGATGTATTAGCAGCACATCAAATTGCAATTAGTTACACCTCTCTTATTTTTATGCTGCCTTTATCGTTAGCAATGGCATTAACCATTCGTGTTGGTTATTTACAAGGCTCAAATGAGCAGATTAAGTTGCGTGAGAGTATTCAAACTGCGCTTATTATGGCTATTGTCTTAGGTAGCGCAATTGCACTTATTACGTTAACGCTTGCTTATTGGGTTGTTCATTTTTATACCAATGATGTTCAGGTAGCAGCAATTGCACAGACATTATTATTATTTGCAGCGTTATATCAAATTTCAGACGCAATTCAGGTAATCTGTGCTGGTGCGTTACGCGGTGTTGGTGACACTGCCTCTGTGATGGGAATCACCTTTATTGCCTATTGGATGATAGGATTACCTGTCGGTTACTATTTGTGCTATGGTGCTCTATCGGTTGAATCTGTTTTTTTAGGTGTTTCTGGATTTTGGCTTAGCTTTGTAATTGGGTTAACGTTGGCAGCTATTGGATTAGCATGGCGTGTTAATTATCGCTTTTTTGCAGTGCATCAGTCACATTAAGGGCGATAATTACTCGCTAACACACCACTTTTCATGCGTACACTAAGTACTGGTGGTCTTGTTGTCTGTTGATTTTCGTGATCTAACGTGATACTCATCGTATCATCCTCCCATTGATAAGCATTATAAGCAGGTAGACCTGATACAACGCGTTTGATGCGTATATTGGGTGAACCAATCATAGGTACGAGTTGTTTTAAAATATCGGGAATATCGATTTCTTTAGGAGCGTATTCAGCATAAAAAGGGCGATAAAGCATGTTCATGCTTGAAAATTGCCCGTCTTTTTCATAGCGAAAGTCAAGTCGATAGGTTTCTCGTAATAAATGTTTGGTATAAAATCGATTAAAGCTTGTATTATCTCTCGTTGTATCAGTAGGCTCAAAACTGTGCCACTGATATAGGTTTTTACGAATATCATCTTTGCTTGCTGTTGCAAGTTTAAGTCCAAGTAGTTGGTAATCAGAAGCGGTTGCTGCCCATAGTGGATAGCTTGTCATATTGATTAGTAGAAATATAAATAATAATCGAATAAACATCATTGTGTGCCTTTTAAAACTTATTTGCCTAGTCTTTTTGTTAAGAAAGGCTTATGTTTTTATTATCGGCAGTACATTGAAAAAGTTAAGGGGTTGGCGATTGCCAATAACGTCGTAAAAATTCCTCTAGCTCTACGAGTGCGCTTTGATAAACTGCTTTTTTGAAATTAACGACCTCATATACAGGTTGCCAGTAGTTTACCCAACGCCACGCTTCAAATTCTGGTTCAGTACTAGCATTAAGATTGATATGCCGTTCATCTCCAATGAGTCCTAACATAAACCAAATTTGTCGCTGTCCGATGCATACAGGGTTTGTGTTTTGACGAATTAGCCGCTTAGGGAGTTCGTAATGTAGCCAATTTTGAGTTTTTCCTAAAATACGAATATGATTGGGATCTAACCCAATCTCTTCTTTTAGCTCTCTGAAGAGTGCTTGTTGAGGTGTTTCGTGTGGACGAATGCCACCTTGTGGAAACTGCCATGCATCTTCATTACCAATACGCCGCCCTAGAAAAAGTTGGCTATTCTTATTTACTAAGATAATACCTACATTGAGTCGATAGCCATTTTCATCAATCACGGACGTTATTTTCCTTGCCATAATTTGTATTTACTGACTATTTTAGCTAAAAAAGCTTTTGAATGCTTATAAACATCGGCTAGGATTATGTCTTTAATACGAAGTTTTATGGAAAAAAGATGAAATTAGCAATTTTTGATTTAGATAATACCCTGATTGGTGGTGACAGTGACTATGAATGGGGTCAGTTTATGGTGCGTAAGGGTGTCGTTGATGCGGAACATTATGCCAAACAAAATGATGCCTTTTATGAAGACTACAAAGCGGGAACGCTCGATATTTTAGCTTATCAGCGTTTTGCACTGGCACCTTTGGTCGGTAGAAGTTTAGCTGAGCTAACAGCTTGGCATCATGAGTTTATGCAAACTGTTATTTTGCCGATTGAGTTGCCTAAAGCACGCGCATTAATAGAAAGTCATCGTATTCAAGGTCACAAACTTTTAGTGATTACTGCTACCAATCGTTTTATTACAGCCCCGATTGTGCAATGGCTTGGTATCGATAATTTAATTGCAACTGAGCCAGAAATGGATAGTCAAGGTCATATTTTAGGTGATGTTGTTGGTATTCCTAGCTTTCAAGAAGGAAAAATTCAACGCTTAGAATACTGGCTATCTGAGCAGAATACACCTGTGTCTGAAATGTGGTTTTATTCTGATTCGCGCAATGATTTACCGTTATTACAAAGGGTTAATCACCCTGTAGCGGTTGATGCTGATGATGTTTTGCGTGCACATGCGCAACATCTTGGTTGGGCTGTAATTTCGTTACGTTAGGCTAAGAAAGCAGCTTTTAATGAAGTCTGGTATGATAATGGGGTTAAATTAGTCTGGTAGACGTATAAAAAGGTTGGCTCATAGCGCATGTTGACCCGATTACCCATCTGCGTCTGCCAATGGAAAGGTTAAAATCCAAGATACAGTATAAGGATTCGATAATGAGTGAACCGTTTGTTGACCTTGATCCACAAGAAACCCAAGAGTGGTTGGATGCGCTTGCATCTGTGGTTGAATTTGAAGGCACTGATAAAGCACAACATCTAATTAATAGTTTGATTGCTCATGCCCGTAAATATGGCATTGATACGCTTTATAGTGCAAATACCCCCTATATCAATAGTATTCCGACTGAGTTACAAGCGGTTTACCCAGGTGATCAGGAAGTTGAGGGGCGTTTGCGTTCACTCATTCGTTGGAATGCGATGGCGATGGTGGTTAAAGC
>CAMCGI010000139.1 GCA_945874205.1 Francisella tularensis subsp. holarctica | reverse complement strand
TCGCCGCTTAAGGCGTGAGTCCTTGGTCTCAATTCGCTGATGGGTTGAGTTACCAAGGTAATGCACATCAGATCGCCAATGTAATGCCGATAAGCATTGGTTAAACTTATTAGGCTGTGTCGATGCTTTCCCTGTCTGTTGGGTTTAGTCTCGCCGAGAATAATAAACAGACTACACATGTAGAACCGAGAGTTAAGCGTCTTCGGACGGGGGTTCAACTCCCCCCGCCTCCACCAAACATTCAAATCAAGCCACTTCAGAGTGGCTTTTTTATTGTCTTTAAATCATAAATTTTAACTTATCATCGTTGTTGCTATATGAGCTACTGATTTTTAGTAAAACAGTGACCTATTAGCGGTACTAACTATAAGGATTAATAGTGCTACAGACATCGGGCGTATTGCACATTGTTTGCATATTTTGTCTGCGCACAGACAAATCCCCTATCTATTAAACATCAATTGATACGTACGCAATAATTGGTAACAATAAAGCATTATAAGTAATTGTCCACAAAATATTTCTATCCACTATTTATTTTTTTATTGATTTAAAATAACTTATTAGCATTTTTAGGCTCTTATTAGCACTATTTTACAAGGGGTATCATTCATTTTATTTATGAAACAAATGGTAACTTTAAAAAACAATATCATTAGTACTTATTATTCATGATAATATCCACACATTTTGTCTAACTTTTGTAGTGGTTTATCTTGTGTCTAATAAAGAGTTCATGCTTCCTAGCGATTTAGTTATTTCTTCGACTAGTGATTTACAAGGGAATATTATTGCCTATAACAGCGGTTTTCGTGACGCTTCTGGATACTCAGACTCTGAACTTATAGGTAAGCCGCACAGCATGTTGCGTCATCCCGATATGCCAGATGCCGCATTTGCTGATTTATGGCGCACGCTCGCAAATGGCAATGCGTGGTTTGGTATTGTTAAAAACAAACGTAAAAACGGCGATTACTATTGGGTCGTAGCCAATGCTGCACCTGTAACCGAAAACGGACGTGTGACCAGTTATATTTCTGTGCGTTATCCTGCTAGCCGCGAGTTAGTTTCTTTTGCTGAGACGCTTTATGCACAAGTGAGATCGGGTCGTGTCAAAGTTCCAGCGACTAACGTTGCGCATGGCATCGGTCTTTCACCAATTGTTTCTACGTCGATCGCCATTATTGCACCAGCTGTACTCATTGCAACAGGCATTAATTCATCATCACAATTACTGATTGCAACAGGTGTTGTCGGTATGGCAGCACTTGGTTTTGTTGCAAGCCAACTTTTCTCTTTGGTAAAACCAACGAGACATCATCAAACACTGATAGAAGCACTGGCCAACGGTAATTATCGTGATAAGTTTGCTGGTAATGATCAATGGACTTTTGTTTTAAACCTAATTCGCTCTCGTTTTGCTGATGCTGCAGCCCGTGAATATGATGCTGCCAAACAGACAGCTATTATGACTACCGCAATGGATATTACTAGCACAAATTTAATGGTAGCCGATATAAACTTTACGATTTTAAACATCAATGCCTCACTGGTCGAAATGTTTAAACGTAATGAAGTAGTGCTTAAATCTGAGCTACCCTCGTTCGATGTTGCGCGTATTGTGGGTAGTAATATGGATATTTTTCATAAAAACCCTGCCCATCAGCGAGCGATGATGGCACGACTAACGACATCATGGACAGGTGAAGTGCATATTGCTGGTTTAACCTTACGATTAACTGTCGTTCCTATTATTCGTCATGGTAACAATATGGGTTATTTGGTTGAATGGCTTGATCGCACACAAGAAGCCGAGTTAGAAAAACAATTATCAGTGGTTTCTAATGCTGCACTAACTGGCATTGTTCACCATCGTATTGATGTTTCTCACTCATCTGGTATTTATCGTTGCTTTGGTGAAGACATTAATAAATTGTTAGATGTGTTGTCTCGCTTTTCTAGTGTTATTGCTTACGCCATTGGGGAATTGGCTTTTTCACGTTTATCCTCCGAGATGGAAGGTGATTTTTCTGGTGTTTATCGTTCAGTACAAAACTCAGTTAATTTAGCGGTTCGCAATTTGAATGAGGTATTGGGTCAAGTGCAGTATGTAACGAAAGGGGTCGGTACTGAGGTTCATCAACTCAATGATGGCATCAATCATTTTTCTGATCAGATACAACAACAAGCAGCAGCCATTGAACAAACAGCGAGCGCTATGACTGAAATTTTATCTGTTGTGCGCTGCAATACCGAAAACGTACATCATGCACAAGACTTAGCAACGGGTGTTTATCATCGTGTTGAAGAGGGCAACGTTGTGATGCAACAAGCTCTGGATGCGATGAAGCAAATACATAGTTCGGGTAATAAAATTAGCGATATCGTGGTGTTAATTGATTCAATTGCTTTTCAGACCAACTTGTTAGCTCTTAATGCAGCGGTCGAAGCGGCGCGTGCAGGTGAGCATGGTCGCGGTTTTGCGGTCGTTGCCAGTGAAGTTCGTGTCTTAGCACAAAAATCAGCAGATGCAGCAAAAGACATTAAATTACTCATTGATGCAAGTGTGCAGCAAATTGATATGGGTACACAATTGGTTCATAAAACGTCAACAGCCTTAAGTGATGTACGTAATGCCGTTGATGAAATGTCGAGTGTTGTGTCAAAAATTGCATCGGCATCTCGCGAACAAGAAAAAGGCATTGATGAGGTGAATAAAGCAGTTGCTGTGATGGATAACGTCGCCCAGCAGTCAGCAGCGTTGGTCGAGGAAACAGCATCAGCAGCCACATATGTCTCGACACGAATGCAAGGATTGGATAGTTTAGTACGTCAATTTAGCTTATCGAAACAAGGTAAACATGTTTCAGATGTAGGTCGTAGTCCTTTAGCTGATATGAAGCAAGCACATTTAAATTGGCGTATTCGTATGGGCAATGTGATTTTGGGGCATGAAGTCATTAAAGATGTTTCTACCGTCAAAAACCATCATCTATGTGGTTTAGGAAAGTGGCGCGATAGTGAAGGTCGTCGTTTTGAACATTTACCAGAAATAAAAGCATTGGACGATGCACATCAACGCTTTCATGCATTAGTTTCTGATGCCATTGAAACAACCAATCGCAATGATCGTGATGAAGCCATTGCAATGTTGGCACGCATTGATGTGATGTCAGATGAAATCGTGCGCTTACTAGAGAATTTAGAACAGGTTATGATACGCAGCGGAGCTGTTGTTGCTATTGAAAACAAACGTCAACAGCACATTGGACATAGTCATTAGTTATAGCGATTAGCAAATAAGGATTTTAGTCATGACGCATGAAAAGAGTATTTTTAAGCCTATTTTGCTGTTTATTTTTGTTTTAGCAACAGTAAGTATTATTGGTATATGGTTTTTATTGTATGAATCATTAGTATCACCGTTAATGCCACAGTTTTTAAATGAAGCTTTAGAAAAAGTTCAGGTGGATATTGAGCAACGCTTCGATAGCAAAATCGAAGAAGGCAAAGCAATTGCTGTTAGCTTAACAGGGTATAAAGAAATCATTGATGGTTTAAGTGTTGGTGATCGTAATTTGATGCTTGAAAGGATTTCAAGCATTAAACAGCATTATGCAAACCAGAGTAATTATAAAAATATTTCGGTTCAATTGATTGATGCTGACGCTAAGTCAGTGGTTAAGTCGTGGGATAAGAATAGTTTTGGAGAGTCTGTTAATCATCCGATGCTCACCACGCTGTTTAGTAATAAGCAAGCAGTCGGTGGGATTGGAATCGGTGTGCAAGGTTTTGGGGTCTTGGCATTTGCACCGATTAAAAAAGAAGATGTCGTTTTAGGTGCGGTAGCAGCATTTGGTGGTGTGCTGGCGATTGTTAAGGATCTAAAAAAGGTGTCTACAGATTGGGTTCTATTCCTCGATAAAAACTACTTAATGACACGATATCAATCAATCCCTGTATCGATGAAAGATAATTTAGTTGTTGGCGATAGTTTACTGGCAAACAATAGCTGGTTTGATAAGGATGCAGTTGCATTCATTGCTGAACATAAAATCGCGCATCGTGATGTGCCAACAGTTGAATTGTTTGGCAATCGGTTATTAATTGATGTGCCCATGTACGATGAGACACATAAGATCGCAGGACATCATATTCTAATTAAAAATGCCGATGATCTCCTGCTCGCTATTGATGAAGCTGAGGATAAGGTATACCTGATTATCACCGCAATGACGGTGATTTTGTTATTAATAATTGGTGTCATTTTGCTATTGGTACATAAAAAAGTTATTAAGCCATTAGAAACATTAGTTGTTGCGATTGAAAGAGTATCGCATAGCAGTAAATTTGATACCGTTTTACCTGTTGGTGAGTTGGATGAAATTGGTCGCGTCTTTCAAACGGTTAATCGAATGCTTTCTAATCTCAATATCGCGATTAAAGAAGCGAATCATGTTGTTTGTGCGATTGCGAGTGCCGACTTCTCACAACAAATGAAGGGGAGCTATATTGGCGATTTAGATGTGTTAAAAGCAGGGGTTAATGGTTCTGCCAATTCAGTTTCTTTTATGATGAGTGAGCTAGAAAAAGTGATGCTAGGCTTAAGCAAGGGACAGTTTGATGTTCATATGGATACTAAAGTACCACAATCCTTTCGAGACTTAGTGGAAGTCGCGTTAACGAATATTCACCTTGTCGTTTCGGATATTAATGTGGTTATGGCACAGATGAATGACGGTGACTTTAATGCGCGTGTTAAGGCGAGTGCATCAGGCAACTTACTCATGATGAAAGACAATATCAACAACTCTATGGATCGTTTAGCAATGACGGTAACGGGCATTACGACGATTGTGACTGCTCAGGCAAATGGCGACTTAACAAAAGAGTGTACAGGTGAGTTTCAAGGTCAGTTAAGAGATCTTAAAGATGCCATTAACGCATCAGCATCTAAACTTAAAATAATTGTATCGCAGGCAATCGATGCTTCCACTATTGTCAATGAAGCGTCTAATCAAGTATCACAAGGTTCTTTCGACTTATCTTCTCGTGTACAAGAGCAGGCTGCAGCGCTAGAAGAAACCAGCGCCACCATGCACGAAATGGCATCGGCAGTACAAGCCAATACCACCAATGCGCACAAAGTTGCTGACTTAGCACACCAAGTACAACAGCAAGCAGGTACAGGCGTGCAAATGATGCAACAAACCATTAATGCGATGCAATCAATTCGTGAGTCGAGCCATAAAATTAGCAACATTGTTACCATTATTGATGGCATTGCCTTTCAAACCAATCTATTAGCGCTTAACGCAGCAGTAGAAGCAGCACGAGCAGGCGAACATGGTCGTGGCTTTGCGGTAGTTGCCTCTGAAGTGCGCGCCTTAGCGGGTAAGTCTGCTGATGCTGCAAAAGA
>CAMCGI010000138.1 GCA_945874205.1 Francisella tularensis subsp. holarctica | reverse complement strand
GCCATTAACCGAATCAAAATATCCGACGAAGCACATAATACTTTTTGCCCGATCAAGCGTGGATTTTGTGTTACGCCACCCTCTTGCCCAATAGCATCCAAAATAACAGGAACAACCTCAACCTTCCCTTGATTATCAATGAGTACTTTAGCATCTTTAACTGAGTGAGGAATAAAACAACGCGACGGTAATCTAATGCCTTCATCCGCATATACTGCCAATGGCATGGCAAGCTGCTGATTTGGAATAAGTCGTTCATCGTTTAGCCGCGCTTCGTAAGTTAGCAAGCCTTGCACATTGGCTCTAGGCCAAGCAACAAGTGGCAATAATTTGTCTTGCCAGAGCAACCCGGCTGGTTTTGATTCATCTGCTGACAACTGAACCAATAAACGACGACCACCGCCTTCTCCTACCAGTCGAATTAACGGTGTACCAGCACTAACAATGTCACCCTCTTGTACCAGACGCTCACTCACAATACCAGCCTGTAATGCCTTAAGTTGCACATAACCCAACGCACCTTTAGCTGCTTCTGCTTGTTTTTTACGCGCAATTAACAGCTCGTCATATGCCTTGTATTGCGATTGCGCCGCACTTAAGCGTTGCTCTGCTTGCGCGACACGCACACTTTGCTGCTGAATTTGATCTTCGCTTGCTGCTTTAACTAAGGCAAGCTTTTGTAAACGTGAAAAAGTATCTTTTTGCGCTTGCCAATCGAGTTTAGCAGCATCAGCTTGATCTTTAATGCTCGCTTGCTCAAGTTTGTATTGTGCTAATTGAGCATCAGCGACCGACAGATCAGCACGACTCGATTTATCATCCAACTGAGCTAACAGGTCGCCAGCCTTAACTACATCACCTTCACGCACAGGCAAAGAAACCACTTGCGCCGTCAAGCGTGCCGTTAATAGTTGCTCAATTTCGGCTTTTACGGTTACTTGCGTTGGTTGTGTTAAGGTAACGGGGGCAAGATTAGCAGTCATTGATGATACCAAAATCGGTGCAACGAATGGCGGCACAAAGGCAGCATTTTTAGCTTGTTTACTTTTAATCGCAACGACAGCGCCAGCGGCAATCACAACACCAACCGCAATCCATAATAATTTTTTAGACACACTCAATTCCTCTTAATTCGCATCACGTAAATAGGCTTCGATACCTACCAAGTCATCACTCGATAACTGACCCTCTGCCGATTTAAGCTTTAAGCGACTCATAACATCATCGTACAAGGCATTGGCTAAATCTTGTTTAGCTTTTAAAAATTGTGTACGTGCATTGAGAACATCCACTAAGTCTTTCATCCCTACTCGATTGCCTTCTTCTGCCGCCGCCAAAAATGCATCATTCGATTTAACAGCATTACGCAGCGCAGCCAAACGAGTTTTACCTAAAATAACTGTTTTTGCGAGCGTTAAAATATCCACACGCGCCTGCTCTTTGCTGTTACGAAACCCTTCTTGATTTGCAGAACGCAAATATTCAGCCTTGCGTACTTGACTATTGACCATGCCTCCAGCATACAATGGCACATTCAATACTAAGCCGATACTATTGGTTTGATAAGGATAAGGACTAGCAGTCGCACTGCTGCTTAATATACCGTCTTGATTTGTTAATGAACCTTGTAATGCCAAAGTCGGGTAATGCCCTGCACGTTGTGCATCTACCTCGTACTCACTCACAACAAGCTTTTGCTCACCCAGCTTAACAGTTAGATTTTGTTCAGCATATTTGTCTGCCAATACATTAGGGCTTTCACTTAATATGGGTAGAGATGTATCTAACGTAAGTGTCTTTAAATTAGGAACACTCGTAGCACGAATCACTCTTGCTAGTGCTTCATTAGCAATAGAGAGTTGATTCTGTCCATTAATCTCATCCGATTCTGCTAAATCATAACGCGCCTGCACTTCTAGAAAATCAACAGGATTGGTTAGACCAACACGCACCCCTTCGCTAATCTTATCGCGTTGCTTACCTATCGACTCTTTTTGTGATATTGCGAGTGCTAATAATTGTTGTGCTCGCAACACATCAAAATAGGCTTGACTTAAGCGCAATACTAAATCCTGTTCACTCAATTGATATTGCAACACAGATTGCTGCATTAAGCTTTTTGCTTGTTCATACCTTGCCCATGCACTGAGATCGAACAAAGACTGATTCAATACAATTTTTTCTACTAAACTTTCTTTTGCAGCCATAATAACAGGCTTAGAATAATCATTTTGCTGATAACCTATCTGACCAGAAAGCGTGGGCATCAGTATTGCTTTTGCTTGATTAATGATTTCCTGATCAGCTTGTAACTGTGCTTTTGCTTGCGCCAATTTAGCATCTTGTGTTTGTGCCTGTTCAAACAAAGCCACCAAACCAATAGCAGCATGAGCAAAACCACTTAATGCTAAACCACAAATTAATACAATGAATTCTATTTGCTTTTTACTCATAACAACACTCATTTACTTTAATATATTAGACTAACAAGTCTATTTATAAGTTTATCTTAGCATCATTACCCTACGAACGGTAGTAATGCCAAGAACAAAAACAAGCGGTACAAGCATGCGGCACAAGCAGTACAAGCTATTAGGCTAACAAAATAGAAGCAACAGCGACAGCCAATGCTTAGCTTAGTGCGTATTGAAGCGAGACAAGGTAAGTGACAATTCCTCAGTCATTTCGCCCATTTGACGATAAGCAGCTTGCGCCTCTTCCATTGCGGCAGCGTTTTGCTGAATACCTTTATCAAGCAGCGACATAGATTTATTTACTTCGCTAATGCCAGCAGATTGCTCTTCCGAAACACGATTAATCGCTGCGACCAAATCGGTCATGCTCGTTACTTCACTAGACACCTTACTCATGCCTTCGCTTACCTTACCAATCATATTAACACCGCCATCAATCGCGGCAATTGCAGCATCGATGGTGTGTTTAATATCTTTCGCGGCATCAGCTGACTTACCTGCCAATGAGCGAACTTCAGAAGCAACTACCGCAAAACCTCGACCATGCTCACCCGCACGAGCAGCTTCTACTGCTGCATTTAATGCCAATAGGTTAGTCTGAAAGGCAATAGAGTCTATTAAAGTGACCATGCCATTAATGGCTTTAGCCTGTTCCTGAATGTTACGCATCGCAACAATAGTATCGTCCATGTCTTGATTAGCGAGCGAGAGTACTTTACGCTGCTCAACAGACAAAGCAGTTGCTTGTGCTAAGTTATTACGTGTGGTGCGAATACTCACGACAGACTCCTCCATCGCCGAAGCTGTTTCTTCTACAGATGCCGCTTGTGCTTGCATACGACCAGAAATCGCATTCGCTTCAATTAACAATTGGTTCGATAAGCTAGACACATCTTGTCCTAACCCCTGTACTTCAATAATTAACCTAGACATCTCTTTCGTCGCTGAGTTCATTGCTTCGCCCATTTCACGGTACTCACCGTGTAAATGTGCTGTATTGACAGAGCAGGTTAAATTTCCTTGTGCCATACTTGTTGCAGCACCAGATAACTCTTGGAATAAATGATGTAAACTGGCAACTGTATTATTAATACTCCCTTTTAAGACTGCTAATTCACCACCCGCTTCTGTTTCGACGCGATAAGATAAATCACCAGCAGCAACATGTGTCATGACCTTTTGAATATCAGAAAAGTTATGACGCAATACCGATGCCGCACTCGCAACTACTTGCACCACATCAGCAAACTCACCACGCAATTTTCCTTTGGCTACAGCATCAATTTCTTGAAACTGAGATTGTTCAATCAATAAGGCGATTTCTTTAATAACAGAAAAGGCTTCAGTAATTTCTTCACGCATACCTTCAAAAGTCATGAAGAACAGACCCATATTACCAATTGGTTGCATGGACATCTTAGCGGTAAAGTCGCCGACTGCCATCTGTTGTGCTACACGCGTCAAATCAGTTAATGCTGTTTCTATCTGCTCAACACGACGATTAAACTCAATCGCCAACACATCCATTTCATCACCATTACCTGATACAGGCGCTTTGATACTTAAGTCGCCCGTTTGCACAGAACGTTTAATGGCATCAACCACCGATGCCACAGGACGTGCCACCATGCGCTGAAAAATAAACAAGAAAATAATCAATACAAACAAAGCAATCCCAACTGCAGCGTAACCTACCAAGTTAATGGGCGCATAACTTTGACTCAGCATCTCATTCATTTCATCGACTGTTTTGAATGCAATACTATACCCAATCGTTTGTACGCCATTATTAATGGGCGCAGCAATAAAGGTCAATTTTTCACCATCACGAACGCCATCTTTCATCAGTTGCTCAACGGCAATATCGCCAATTTCAGCAAAACGTGATTTCACTTGAGTGATGGCTTGTTCAGAAAAAAACTTAGGATTAGAAACAACATATTTAGTGCTCATCGCTTCGTTCTGTGCTACTTTTTGAATTGGTACAACAGGTATATTTTCAAAGTACGCTTTATCCACAATTTGAATTAAATGAATACCTTGTTTTTCTAAATCGGCTGCAACTGAACGAACCCCTTGAATAAAATTGACAATACCAACAAACTCACCTTCAAAAAAAATAGGCGCAATGGCATTAATACTCACGCCTGATGCAGATTCCCCCATAACAACAAAAGGAGTTTTATCTGCAAGTCCTTTTTTATACATATAAATCCCTGAAACATCACGTCCCATAGCTTTTACGCCTTCTATCGATGAGTAAACCACCTTACCCTTCGCATCAATAAAGCGCATTTGAATATTTTTAAGCTCCGTGTTTGCTTTGTAGTTTGCAGCTAAACGCCCTACTTCGTACTCAATCACTTCTGATTGTAATTTACGCACGCTAGCATCATCCAATTGATAACTCTTCATGGCTTGCGCAATCATAGTGGATGAGCTAATAGCAACAGAGGCTGTTTGCCCGATAAGCTTTTTCGCTTCAATTTGCTCGTTTAGCATAGTTAACATCGACTGTGTAGCTTGATCGACTATTTTTGTGCGTAAAGAGATTTTTTCCTCAATGGCATAGAAATACGAACTGATAGCAACAACGAATGCAACTGCAACACCTGCTAGAGTCATTTTGGCGGAAATACTTTGTAACGATTTTGGTAAAACTATCATGGTAACGTCTCTTGAACTTTATTATTTATTACAGTCATTTACTTGACAAGAATATCACAAAAAAAGTAGCAATTGCTCACATATACTCACATAATTACAAAAATAATATCTCAAGAGTATTATATATATACCAAATCAAGTAATTTTAAAAATTACAACTTAAGAGTGACTCAAAGACATCTAATGCAACAGGTTTACTAAACAAATAGCCCTGATAAATCGTGCAACCATTATCTTCTAAAAACACCTTTTGACCTCTCGTTTCTACCCCTTCAGCAACTACATCTAAGCCAAAATTCTTTG
>CAMCGI010000137.1 GCA_945874205.1 Francisella tularensis subsp. holarctica | reverse complement strand
AAGGAGCGACAGTAGTATTACTCACAATCATAACTTGCTTAGCAGGTACGTGCGGCAATACTAAATCAGCACGATTCAATAATCCTTCACCAATATGAATTGGATAAGAACGCTCGCCTAATGCGACGGTTAGAGTTTGCAGTGTCGATGACATTAGGCTTTCGCTCCTTTAGCTTCTGGCCAGCCGCGCTCGGCTAGCGCGTTAATTATTTCTTGAACCACACGCGTGATCGACTTTCTTTCAGTATGTAAAACAATATCAGCAACACTTTTATAAAAAGGCTCGCGAACTTTCATTAATCGCGTTAAAACAGCCTCGACATCGACATTTTGTAGTAAAGGACGCGTTGTGTCATGACGCGTACGTTCCACTAGTTGTTTAACTGGAGAGGACAAATAAATGACTGTGCCATATTCTTTAAGCACGAGTCGATTCTCCTCACGAATGACCGCCCCTCCCCCTGTTGCCAAAACTTTTCTCGCACCATGCTCAACCAAATCACTAATTACTTGTGTTTCTCGCATACGAAAACCATCCTCACCCTCGACATCGAAAATAGTACTAATCGATACCTTTAGGCGAGCCTCTATTTCATGATCGGAATCGACAAAAGGTAAATCTAATACCTGTGCCAAGCGCTTACCAACCGATGACTTGCCAGCCCCCATAGGACCGACTAATATAATATTGCGTTTCTTATTCATGCGCATTATTGTATCCTATTCTTTTTTAACTCGCTTGAGAACCCAATAAAAGAATAGGAGAAAACTTATGCGCGGTCAGCTTTATGTCATTTCAGCCCCATCGGGCGCGGGTAAAACCTCATTAGTTGCAGCATTATTGCGCCAAGAGTCACAGATACGTGTTAGTGTATCGCATACAACACGAGCTCCTCGCTTAGGAGAACAAACAGGTATTCATTATCATTTTGTTAGTCAAGATGAGTTTGCTCAACGTATTAATGAGCGTGATTTCTTAGAACATGCACAAGTATTCGACAATTTTTATGGAACATCACAGCAAGCAGTTGAAACAATGCTTAATGATGGATTAGATGTTATCTTAGAAATCGACTGGCAAGGCGCGCAACAGATTCGAAAAATGCGCCCCGATGTCATTAGTATTTTTATACTACCGCCGTCAATCAAAGCATTACGCACTCGTTTAACAGGTCGTGGGCAAGATAGCGAAGAGACAATTAACCGTCGGATGACAGATGCAGTGAGTGAAATGCGACATTACAATGAGTTTGATTACCTAGTCATCAATGATGATTTTGAATTGGCATTAAATGATATCAGAAGCATTTTTCATGCTCAACGCCTGCGCCTTCACAGGCAAACAGCAACCTATCAAAATACATTACTTAACTTAATTGCCTAATGCAAAATACACGCACTATGGCTTGCATTAATAAGGCAGCATCGATAATGAACGCATTAGATCACACCGCTAAGCCAGCTAGTTTTACTAAACAGTCACTACTGTTAGCGACACTTTTTTTGGGGTTAGGTCTAGTGCAAACGGCATTGGCTAGCAAATCTGCAAATATCTTAATAATTCACTCTTATAGTCAAGAATATGACTGGACAAAACGACAACACCAAGGCTTTGTTGCAGCACTCAGTCAAGATCCACTTAATACTCCTATTATTAGTACAGAATATTTAGACACAAAAAGAGTAACTTACAGTGATGATTATGCTAAAATTTTCGACGGTATTCTGGCGCAGAAATATAGTAATTATCAACCAGACCTGATTTATGTCAGTGATGATAATGCAATGCAATTTGCTCTGACTCATTTGCAAAAACGCTATCCGCAAGTTCCTTTGTTTTTTTCGGGTATTAACGACTTTACGTTGCTCAATAAAATTGATAAAAGTACAACAACAGGTACTTTTGAAAAAAAAGACATTGCGACCAACCTAACCCTCATTAAACAACTTTCGCTTGCTCATAATCCTATTATTTTATTGGGAGATAATAGCAGTACAGATAAAGCGATTGCTCAAGAAGCAAAAAGTGAATTGCTTCAACATGAGAATATTAACGCAAGTATTATTTCTTTTGAATGCTTTGATGATGCACTTAACGCAATTAAACAACACCCAGATGCTACCATTATCTTGACGACGATTGGTGGCTGGAAGGACAAACAGAATCAACCTATACCATTAGCACAGTCGATTCATGCCATAAATGCGCTTAATAACCCTGTTATTGCGATGGAAGATGCTTACATTTTTGATGGTGTTTTGGGGGGATATGTCACGAGTGGAGAAAGCCAAGGTAGTCATACAGGAAAAATGGCAAAAGCTTATCTCATGGGTATTGCGATTAGTAATATCCCACCTATACTCACTAGCCCAAATGAGTTCATTTTAGATGCTAACTCTTTTCAAAAACAAAATTTACAAATTCCAACTGAGCTGAGCGAGCAAGCTATTCTACTCAATCCGCAACAGCGTTTTTATGAACGCGAAAAACCATTAATTATTGCGAGTATCTATACGTTAATTGGGTTGTTACTGATTAGTAGCGCATTGACTGTGCGCACACTGTCTCGCAAAAATAAAGCACTTAAAATCGCTCAAAAGCAAACAGAGGCAGCAAGCCAAGCAAAAAGTGAGTTTTTAGGCAGCATGAGCCATGAATTACGCACACCACTCAATGCTATTCTTGGTTTTGCACAACTAATAAACCTAGAAAGTGATGAAAACCAAGAGATTAATGATTTTTCTCAAGAAATTGAGCGTGCAGGGAGTCATTTATTATCACTGGTTAACGATTTAATCGATCTTTCGCGCATCGAGTCTGGTAAATTAGAAATTACGCTTGAACCTATCTTATTAAGTAACTTAGAGAAAGATTGCTTATCTTTAATTGCACCGCTCGCTGAAAAGTTTCAAATTCATCTCTCATCACAGTCTGCCTTCAATGATATTGTTATTTTAGCCGATGCGCTTAGGTTACGTCAGATTATCATCAACTTTTTATCTAATGGTATTAAATACAATAAACCCAATGGTAGCGTCAGTTTACAAACGATTATTATGGGCAATAGCGTGCGTATTCAGGTAGCTGATACAGGGGTTGGTATTGCTGAGGATAAACAAAATCGTATTTTCAATGCATTCGATCGTCTTGGTGCAGAATGTGGCACGATTGAGGGAACAGGTATTGGCTTGGTCATTGCTAAACGACTCATCGAGGCAATGAATGGTAGCATTGGCTTTAGCAGCATAAGCAATCAAGGATCTCGTTTTTGGGTTGATTTTCCGATTTATCAACAAAATACAACAAGCCAGCGAGATGTAAATCAACGCTCTTCCACAGAAACAACACAAGTAACGCCTATCAAAACACCCACATCACAAACGACAATATTGTGTATTGAAGACAATCCTGTGAACCTAAAGCTAATTCAGAAAATTCTTGCCAAAAATGGAAACTATTTAATTTATGAAGCAACGACAGCTATGCGAGGAATTGATATTGCTAGAAGAGAACAACCCAATCTTATTTTAAGTGATATTAATTTGCCAGATATGGATGGATATCAAGTTCTTAGTTTACTTAAGGCTGATCCAAAAACACAGCACATCCCCATCATTGCTTTAACTGCGGATGCAATGAAAGAAGATATTGATCGAGGTGAAAAAGCAGGATTTGCAGGTTATATTACCAAACCTATCGACATTCCTGCTTTATTTTTATTAATTGAGCGTTTGCTAAAAACACAACAAACGCCTAACCATTAACTACACCTTAACTACACCTTAACTACACCTTAACTACACCTTAACTACACCTTAACTACACCTTAACTACACCTTAACTACGCCCAAGTAAACGCTGCCCAGAGGTGCTTGCTGTTGACAAGCGGAAATGAGTAACACGTTCTTGCACCTCTTCCGCTTGACTACGCATGGTTTCGGCAACGGCTGAAGTCTCTTCGACTAAAGCAGCATTTTGTTGCGTGGACTGATCTAATTCAGAAACAGAACGATTAACCTGTTGAACACCTTCACGTTGCTCAGTCATGGCACTAGCAATAGCAGCAATGGCATCGTCTGTTTCGGATAGTCGTGCCTGAATAGCAGAAAAAGCCTCTACCGTCTGTGCAACCAGCTTATCTCCTGTTTCTACCTTCACTACCGTTTGATCAATTAACAGTTTGATATCTTTCGCAGCATCTGCAGACTTACCTGCTAATGCTCGAACCTCAGAGGCAACGACTGCAAATCCACGACCATGTTCACCAGCACGCGCTGCCTCTACCGCTGCATTTAATGCCAATAAATTAGTCTGAAAAGCAATCGAATCAATTAAAGTAACAATCGCTGTAATTTTTTGGTTAGCATCCCCTATTTCGCGCATAGCTTTTACTGTTGAATTCATCAGCTCCACGCCACTCGTTGCTGCCTTTTGTGTATTGACTGCCAATACACGTGCATGCTGCGCATTGTCGGCTGTTTGAGCAATCGCATCAGTCATATGCGTCATGGCGGTAGCCGTTTTTTCTAACGATAAGGCTTGTGTTTGAGTACGATTTGATAAATCTATATTACCCGTTGATACTTCACCCGCTGCATGTGCTACCACTTTGGAAGCTTTTGCAATATCGCTTAAACTATCATGAACACTGCGTACTCCTGCATTAAACGCCTGCGAAATACGCATAAGCTCGCCTTGATACTGACCCTTAATTTGTACAGTCAAATCACCTTGAGACATAGACTCGCTTGCATTGCCTAACTCACACATACTGTCACGCAAGGCACGAATTGAGCCATTAACACTGTCCTTTAAAGTTACCCAATCTCCTTGAGCATCTACTGTTAACTCATGACTAAAATCACCTGCCGCGACTAACCCCATACTTTTATTAATTTGAGCAATCGTAGTACCCAGATTCTTTAAGGCGTTATCCACTTGTAAACGCATATGCGATTCGACACTCGTGTCCATACGATAAGAGAACTGACCATGACCCAAGGCTTCCATTGCTTTCGATAAAGCCTGCATATTACTTTGCAAAGCAGATACAGCCGTATTTAAATTATCTTTAAGTATACCTAAATCACCAGGTAAGCTCGCTTCGATACGTTGACAGAAGTCTCCCTCCGCAACTTTATTTAATACCGTGTTAACACTCCCTAACGATTGCGATAACATCGATAACAACCCATTAATACCACTTGCCATCTGCCCCATCTCATCATCTGCCATCCCCATAATAGGATGATCAAAGCGACCTGTTTGCTCAATTTGTGCCAACTGTGTTTGCATTTTAATAATTGGCTTACTTACTTGAGCACGTACAGCGACCCAAACTACCAGCATGATGCCCAGTACTAACGCTAACATAACCGCTTCTAAGGTATGAGCAACAGAATCTAGCTCAGCAAAACGCACATCTAATGCTGATTTATCAAACCCTATTAAGTGATAGCCAA
>CAMCGI010000136.1 GCA_945874205.1 Francisella tularensis subsp. holarctica | reverse complement strand
CATTCTTAACTTTCTTATAGCGCGGTAAATTGATTTTTGCATCCTTGGTTAGAATGCCTTTCTTCTTTGCCAGAATAAGTCCTTTGTAAGACTTAAAGGACTCGATTACCAACTTAGCAATGTTTTGCGCCACTTGCGAGGGAAGCATGACATATTGCTCGTAACCTTTTATTTGAGCATAGACGGACTCAAAAGTTAGGTATTTTTGCTCGAATTTGTAACTATCACTATCGAATTTAACCTCTTTGCCAGCAATATGCTCATGGTAAAAAAGGTTATTGCGCAACAAATACAGCACGCGATTGTAAAACTGAATCGCAATGGTTTCTTGTGCTGCAATCTGTTTATACCAAACAGCAGACAAAGAAATCACGCACGAGCGCATAGCACTGTTATTAGAAACAGGGGTTCGTGCTGCTTTTTTGCGCTTTACAATGGCTTCGTCTTGTGTTCTATTCATTGCTTAATTATACTCGAAAATATCAAAAAAACAGTAAGTAGAAAAAGAGAACCGCACTAGCAATAATCGCTAATGCGATGCGGCTTATATCTCCGCCCTGAAGGACGGAGTTTTACGCCGCGACTGATAAAAGCATGCAGTACTCCCAAAAACACGCTAAATTTGGCGCTATTTTTATAACATTGTTCTATTTCTTTTTTGGCATGCTATAGACCGACATTCCGCACCCCATCATCAAGAATTAGCATATATCGAACCATATGATTCCCCGAGCAGTTTGAGCAGATTGGAATGCTCTACATTACAGATTTTGGAAACGCTGCGCGCCAAAGGCTTTCATATCTTAATCGATGATTTTGGGACGGGCTATTCATCACTGTCGTACCTTAAAAATCTGCCAATCGATAAACTCAAAATTGACATATCATTTGTCAGAGACATTATGCACCACCCCAAAAATCAAACTATTGTCAAAGCGATTATTGCCTTAACAAAAGGTTTAAATATGGAAGTACTCGCTGAAGGAGTAGAAACCATCGAGGAGATGGTATTTCTGCGCGATAATGGCATCGACTCGATTCAGGGATACTATTACCACAAACCCTTATCGGTAGAAAACATAGAACACTTGTTGATGTCTGTTGGTAGCTGACTTTGCCTACCAAGACAGCAAGTTAAGCCAAAATATCAAATGCACCTTTTAAGCCAACAATCACCATCTGAGTTCCAATTACCGCTAAAATAAGCCCCATCATCCGAGTGATCGCCCCCAAAGCACTTGCCCCGATATGACGGACAAAACGTTCCCCAAATACAAATAAAATATAGGTAATCACGCACAAGATACCAAACATGACCACAGTAATAAAAACATCACGCAAATGACTGCTAGCAGAAAAACTCATCGCGGTAGCAATGGTTCCAGGACCTGCTAGAATAGGAGTTGCCAAAGGCGATACTGCCACATCTAATGCCGCTTCACGCGACTTCTGCTTATCTTCCTCTTTTTCTTTTGGATGGTTTAGGTTTGAATGTTTACCCTGTACCATATGAAAACCAATTAAAAATACCAACAAACCACCTGCAATACGCAATGCAGGCAAAGTTAAGCCAAACAATTCAAAAATTACCTTACCTGCCACTGAAAACACCACAACAATGATGAACGCAATGACTAAGGATCGTAAGGCAACCGCAGCAACAGTATCCTCATCAATATCATTGGTCAGACTCAAAAAAATGGGCACATTGGCAATGGGATTCATAATGGCGAAAAAGCCCATGAAAACGGTAAAGGCATAAAGCAATGTATTTTCCATTGTAGAAAAAACTCCTTAAAAAAATTAGGGGATATACGTGATAAGTATGACAGTTAACGATAACAGCAATATTAAAAAATTATTTTCTCCATAAAAAAACCACCCCAAAGGGTGGTCTCTTAATATCCATTAGCTTACGCTAACTTAGGCTAACAAACGATTCACTCGCGCTACAAAAGCAGCAGGATCAGTTGGCAGACTACCATCGGCAACACGCGCCTGATCTAATAAGAATAACGCCCAATCAGCAAAATTATCACCTTCAGTAGATGACAAACGACTGATAATCGCGTGGTCAATATTCACTTCAAGCACTGGCTTGCTTTCTGGTACTGCTTGACCCAATTGCGCCATAATTTTTGCCATATGAGGAGCCATATCCGCATTACCCAACACCAAACAAGCAGGAGAGTCCACCAAACGCGCTGATGCTTTCACATCAGAGACTTGATCACTTAAGGCTTCTTTCAGACGCTTTAATACGCCTTCTTGTGCTTCGCTGACTTCTGGCTTTTCATCACCCATCACTTCAGACAAATCTGTGCGGTTAATTGCTTTTAATGACTTACCATCAAATTCGGTTAAATGCTGAACCACCCATTCATCAACACGGTCAGTCAATAGCAATACTTCCCAACCCTTTTTACGGAAGACTTCGAGCTGTGGACTACCCTTAGCAGCAGTTAAGGTTTCTGCCGTTAGGAAGTAAATATCTTTTTGACCTTCTGGCATACGAGCGATATAGTCTGCTAAAGATACCGTTTGTGCATCAAGATGGCTGGTCGATGTAAAACGTAACAAACCAGCAATCTTTTCGCGGTTTGCATGATCGTCAATCACACCTTCTTTTAATACCTGACCGAATGCACCCCAAAACTTCGCATATTTTTCCGCATCATCTTTGCCGATATGCGCTAAATGGTCAAGCAAACGCTTAACTGTCGCCGCACGAATCTTATCGACAACGGCGTTGCTTTGTAAAATTTCACGCGATACGTTCAACGGTAAATCAGCAGAATCAACAACACCACGCACGAAACGCAACCAACTCGGCAATAATTGCTCAGCATCATCCATAATAAAGACGCGCTTCACAAACAACTTCACGCCATAACGACGGTCACGATCCCACATATCAAAAGGTGCTGTTTCTGGCACATACAACAAAGTGGTGTATTCTAAGTTCCCTTCAACTTTATTGTGAATATGCGTTAATGGCTTATTCCAATCGTGGCTGACCGATTTGTAGAAAGCATCGTACTCTTCTTCTGTCACTTCTGATTTAGGACGTTGCCATAATGCGGTCGCATCGTTAACCTGTTCCCACTCTGGTTGTGTTGCGACAACGCTTTCATCACCTTCAGCAGCTGGCGTTGGTGGTTTTGGCAACATAATCGGAAAAGCAATGTGTTCTGAGTATTTCTTCAGAATAGAACGCAACTTCCACCCTTCTGCAAATTCTTTACTGTCATCTTTAAGCGTTAAAATGATTTCTGTACCACGACGGTCGATATTCGCAGGTGCAATGGTGTATTCACCCTCGCCTGTCGATTGCCAAGTCACGCCTTCATCACTTGCCATGCCTGCACGACGCGTATTAACCGTAACCGAACTCGCAACCATAAATGCCGAGTAAAAACCAACACCAAATTGACCAATAAGGTTAGCATCTTTTTTATGAGCGCTTTCCATTGCTTCCATAAAACGCTTAGTGCCAGAGCTCGCAATCGTACCAAGATTTTGCACGACTTCTTCTTTGCTCATACCCACACCATTATCACGGATAGTCAGTGTACCAGCATCTTTATCAAAGTCGATTTCGATACGCAGATTGCTATCATCAGCAACAAGACTGTCGTCTTGCACCGATAAAAAACGTAACTTATCTAACGCATCGGAAGCGTTAGAAACCAACTCACGAATAAAAATTTCTTTATTAGAGTAAAGCGCGTGAATCATGAGTTGTAATAGTTGTTTAACTTCAGTTTGAAAGCCATATGTTTCAGTCGTATGCATGTTTGCTCCTTCAAGTAAATCGGCTCGATATTGGTTTGTTGCCTTACGACAACACTGGTTTACTTATTGGGGGCGATGGGATAGTTTTTCAAGATGAAGATAGGCGTAAAATGCACGATTATGCTAGAGTAGTGATAATTAAGACTTATCATTACTGGAACATACATGCTAAATCCCTCAGCACTACTACCTTTACTCCTGTTTTTTCCTTTTTCTGCATTTGCCAACACAGGTACAGTTGACTTAACCACTAATTGGGCGGGGATAGTTGCGCTAGCATTATTTGTTGTGTCTTATATTGTCGTTATCCTAGAAGAAAAAATAGGAATGAAAAAATCCAAACCTGTACTTTTTGCAGGAACAATTATCTGGATTATTTTAACCTTTGCTTATGCTAACCTAGGCGATAACCATAGCGCACAAGAAGCATTAAAAGAAACGATTCTTGAGTATGCTGAATTACTCTTATTCTTACTAGTTGCTATGACTTATATCAGTGCGATGCAAGAGCGCAATGTTTTTGAAGCGTTGCGCGGTTATCTTGTGAGTAAAGGGTTTAGCTACAAACAATTGTTTTGGATTACGGGTACGCTCGCATTTTTTATATCGCCTATTGCTGATAATTTGACGACTGCTTTAATCATGGGTGCTGTTATCTTAGCACTAGGCAAAGACAACGCTACTTTTGTGGCATTAGGATGCATTAACGTAGTGGTTGCTGCCAATGCAGGGGGTGCATTTACCCCATTCGGAGACATTACAACACTGATGGTTTGGCAAAAAGGTATGGCAAATTTTGGTGATTTTTTACTACTTTTTTTACCCGCGGCTGTCAATTTTTTAGTGCCTGCTGCCATTATGTCGATGGCAATTTCTAAAGGACAACCTGACAAACTAGTAGCAATAACTAATATGCGCCTTGGTGCAAAACGCATTATTGTCTTATTTGTACTAACCATTGCTAGCGCAGTTATTTTACATCAAACCTTACATCTACCACCTGTTATTGGCATGTTGTTAGGATTGTCTTATTTACAACTGTTTTCTTATCACTTAAATAGAATAGAACAACAGGGCTATGTTGAGGCAAAACCAGGTCAGCATAATCATATCTTTGATGTTTTTGGGTATATGGCACAAGCTGAATGGGATACGTTACTTTTTTTCTTAGGTGTCATGTTAGCTGTTGGTGGGTTAGGTTTTGCAGGTTACTTAGGACTCTTGTCGGGTTGGTTGTATGGCGACTTAGGGGCAACGAGTGCCAACATTGCTGTCGGTGTTATTTCCGCAATCGTTGACAATATTCCTGTTATGTATGCAGTACTTAACATGCACCCTGATATGTCACTTGGACAATGGTTACTAGTAACCCTAACCGCTGGCGTAGGGGGAAGTTTGCTATCGATAGGTTCCGCAGCGGGGGTTGCGCTTATGGGACAAGCGCACGGGCAGTATACCTTTATGAGCCATTTACGTTGGATGCCTGTTATTGCAATAGGCTATATTGCTAGTATTTTGGTGCATTTCTGGTTAAATTCGGCACTATTTTAGTTATTTGTTATTTGTTATTTGTTATTTGTTATTTGTTATTTGTTATTATACAACAAGTTACTGTATTTTTCAACTAAAAAAATAACATTTTATTAGTTAGGAATAAAATAAACTTACA
>CAMCGI010000135.1 GCA_945874205.1 Francisella tularensis subsp. holarctica | reverse complement strand
GACCTTGAGTATAGATAATGCCTGTTAAATCCGATTGTGTTATATTCGCTTGGATCAATAGACTTTCAATCATTGGTAAAATCAATTTTGCATGTGATTGTGGACTCATATCACTTAGCGTAGTAATGTTATCATGACAGTAGAGACCAACATGACACCCTTGAGCTGTGGTATCAAGCGCCAACCAAACATCATTATGTGATATTTTTTTCACTTGACTCTCCTGTTTATTTTAATCATAGTGCTTATTTTACTCTGTTTATACAGGCAAAACTGCATAAAAATGCGTATACTTTGGCAATGAAAAAAAACACTATTGATATTCTGTACTTTGACAAGGATTTACTTGTCGTTAATAAGCCATCTGGGATGCTAAGCGTTCCTGGACGTGGTGAGCATAAACAAGATTGTTTGGTTGCACGATTGCAAACTGATTTTATGGGGGCGCGTATTGTACACCGCCTCGATTGTGATACATCAGGTATTATGGTGCTCGCAATGCATGCTGAGTCACATCGTCGCTTATCTAAACAATTTGAACTGCGTGCTGTCGAAAAATCTTATATTGCGCGTATTCAAGGACATCTACCGAGTGCTCAAGGTGGTATAGACTTGCCTTTAGCGTTAGATTGGCATAATCGACCTGTACATAAAGTTGACTTTATATATGGGAAACATGCTCAAACGGCTTGGCAAGTATTATCTGAAGATAAAAATACAAGTTTAGTTCGACTACTACCCCATACGGGACGTTCACATCAATTACGCGTGCATATGCTTAGAATGGGATGTCCTATGATTGGTGATATGTTGTATCATCCTCGCCATTATGAATACCATCGTATGTGTCTACATGCAGAAATGTTGGCATTTACACATCCACATACGCATGAATGGATGCGTTTTAACACTATAGCTGACTTTGCGGATAATTTATCATAATGAAATCATATTCTATTTTTATAACGATACTGACTGGTTTGTCTTTAGCGATTGCTCCAATAACAACGAATGCTAATACAGATAAACCAAAAATAAAGAAAGTAAAGTCGACTTTAACCAAAAAAAAGCATACCCATGCCACACCATTAAAAAAACAAAAAGAAACACCAGTGCCAATGGCTGCTTTCTTTACCTCATCTGGTCTGGTAAAAAATCAGCTTGAACAACTACAATTGTTATCAGTTAATAATCCTAATGCAGCACAAACACTATTAACCTCTTTTTTAGATAAGCCATTAGAAGGTTATGCACGTTTTTTATGGTTACGTCCACATGTAGAGGACAAAAGTTTTAATTCACTTATTAACCAATACTTAACACAATTTTCGGATACAGGATGGGCAGAGACATTACGCCAAGAATGGAGTGAATCACTAGCCAAACAACAAGACTGGTCAACTTTATTAGAAAATCAACAACAACTCAATAAAGACAATGCGCGTTGCTGGGTGTTGGAAGCTATGCAGCAGCAAAATCAAGTTCCTGAGTCTTGGATAACAGAAGTGAGTCAACGATGGCTTGTCGATAACAACCCAAGTAATGGGTGTAAATCGATTTATAATCGCATTGAAACGATGAACGAGTTAACAACAGAGCAATGGCAAACCAAGCTTTCTTATTTGTATAGTAAGCAAAAACAATTTGTTATTGCAACTAAGATGGCATATTTACCTGCCTTACTGCAAACAGAAACGCAACAAACGCTTTCTTTAATGGAAATGCCATCACTTTCTGCTACTTATGCACTATTGCGCGAAACAATTCATACTAATGAACAAAAAGAGTCCTATTCTCGTATCGTGATGCATGTGTTACAGAGCAAAATAAAAACAGATGCGCAAGCCATTTTTTCTATTTGGCAAGAAGCAAAAACAGTGTTTCAGTGGGATAGTAATAGCGTTGAAAGTTTTGAAAAAGAACTGTATCGTCAATTAGCTAAAAATGAACCTGAACAACAAAAAGAATGGATTAGCAAAATAGCCCCTGCCTTAAGAGATGAGGCAACAGTATTACCATTAATTCAACAAGCATGGCGCGAGTCAAATTGGACTGACTTATTGACTTATTTAAATTGGCTACCAGTGCAAGAACAACAAGCTGATATTTGGCAATATTGGCGTGCACGTAGTTTAGAAGCACTTGGTCAAGCAGAGGAAGCTAAAACTAAATATCGTCAATTAGCAACGCATCGTAGTTTTTATGGTTTCATGGCTGCGGATAAGGTTAATCTGAATTATCAATTTAATGCTCAACAAGTAACAGAGTTGGAGCTAGAACACGCTCGTCAATCAGTGTTAGGACAACGTTTACAAGCTTTATATGAAGCAGGATTAAAAGATGTTGCATGGAAAGAATGGCATTTTGCACGTAATAATAACAAAATTAGTTTATCTGAAATTCCTGGGTTTTCACAAGCCGCTTTAAGTTGGGGATGGAATACCTTTTCAGCATTATCGTTAAATCATCCAACACATTGGAATTATGTAGATTTGCGTTTTTCTATGCCCTATCACACTTTATTGCAAGACAATACACAACAATACGATATTCCACTATCTTGGGCATATGGCATTATGCGTCGTGAAAGTGTGTATGCTATTGATGCTAAGTCAAAGTCTGGCGCAATGGGACTTATGCAGCTTATGCCTAAAACAGCAAAATCGTTAGAAAAAATTAAAAACATTAACGATGTTTATTTACCAGAGTTAAACATTAAATTAGGAACAAAGTTACTAGGTCAATTGAAACATGATTTTGGTGATAATTTAGTTTTAGCAAGTGCTGCTTATAATGCTGGTGGTTTTCGAGTAAGACAATGGTTAAAACAGACACCTGTATTATCCACTGATCAATGGATTGAGTTAATACCATTTAAAGAAACACGAGATTATGTTAAATCAGTTATGGAATATATGCTTGTTTTTGAACGTCTTTCTGGGAATTTAACTCAAACTAAGTTAGACAGTTATTTAATGATTGAACCTACTAAAATAATGATTACTGAAAATAAATGTAATTCTGATTTTGAGTGGTGTTTGTAGTTTTTTGTTATTAAATATTTAGGTGTTATGGTTTTTAAAGTAAAATGGCTAAAAAAATTCAAAAAGATGAAGATTTAAAACATTATGCAACTATTTTTGCGGCAAAACAAAAAATGGAAGTGCTTAAATCCGCTATTTATGATTTTAATCTTTGGTGGAAACCAAAAGTAATTGGGGCAATGATTTGGCCAATTCCTGTTGCTGTTAAACCAACAGAAGAAAACGTACCTTGGATGCCAGCATTAGAATATATTGAGTTTGAAACAGTTACTGGAGAGGAAGCAATCGCATTAGCAACGCAAGCGTTAATAAATTTTTATCGCTACCCCGAAGACCCTGCTCTTAATATTAGACGCTGGGCTGGTTTTGTTTTAATTGCCGAAAATTTTCGTAAGGATATGCTGTTAGCAATTGAAAACATTAATGCGCTTAAAACAGAATTAATGATGATTTTAAGTGTTATTCCAGACGGTTCAAGACCCATTATCCTAAAAAAGACTTTTCCAGGAGAACATATTCTTGCTGCTTATCGACATATTCATGTAGCAAGTAAACAAGTACGCACGCTTGCTTTTACGTGGCAAGGGAAAGTTCCTAAAAACACCCCTATCTCCAAAGAAAAAATAATTGAACAACTATTGATAGAACAACAAACAGCAATTGATAACGAAGATAACACGACAAAAACAATAAGAGAAAAAGAAATTGCATTAATGACTAGCTTAGCAGATGACACAAAGCTGATAGAAAGAAAATCTTACGCTCCCAGCCCAAGATTATTAGGATTTTATTGCGATAGTCAACAAAAAACAGGAGTCGCTGATATTATGAACCAAGCACCCCTTCCTTTTTTTATGGCTCAAGACAAAATGCCCGAGATAAAACCACTAAACAATTGGTCGATAGAACAAGAAAAACCAAAATCAGGTAAGCAATCACTTGATTATTATCCGATTTTACCTAGGCTGCGTATTTTTACGTATTTTGGATAACTAGCACTATAATTAAAATTAAGAATCTGGGCTGTCTTGGTCTGTTTCGGTTCTATTGCGTCCTTTTTGTTTGGCAAGATAGAGCATATTGTCGGCTCGTTTCAATAGCGTCTGACTGGTATCGCTCGCTGTATTTGTTGCAACGCCAAGACTAATCGTTAGCGTGGTGTTAATGCTCAAAAATACTGCTGCTGAAACTTGCTGACGTAATGTTTCGGCAATTTGAGCGGCTTGTTGCGCATCTGTTTTTGGTAAGAGTAGTAAAAACTCTTCGCCGCCAAAACGATAACTGTTAATCTGTTTTGGCAATTGCAGTAATATTTGTGCCAATTGAACTAAGACATCGTCACCAATGGTATGTCCAAAGGTATCATTAATGATTTTAAAATGATCAATATCCATCATAATTAGGCTGATAGGTTGTTCGTTTTTGATTATGTCATCTATGTTTTTATTCATTTGTCGACGGTTAAGCAGTCCCGTTAAACTATCCGTTTGTGTTTGTCGCTTAATAACAAGATGCTGTTTGTGCATCCGATAAAAAAAGTAAGTAACGATAGAGTAAAAAAATAGCCAAGACAATAAAAGCAATTAATGATAAAAGCAGCCATTAGCGATAGGACTCGGAGAAGGCTTCATCAAGCGGATAAGTCAACGAAATAAGGGCGCGAATATCTCCAATTTCTTCACCAAAATCAGCTTTATCACCATATTCAGTGATTAAATTAGCTGGTGCTAACTTAGGATCGCTATGACAACGCATACAACTAGCAACGTTCGCACCAACAGGCGTGGCATAATAAAGCGATTCTTGTCCCTGTTGGTTGTGAATAGTCTCGGTATATGGTGTTGTTCTGCCTGCGTTAAAGTCGCTGAGCAGCTGCGCTTCAAAGTCATTCGCTTGATTTAATGGATTGCGTGGATTGTTGCTGGCAAGCTTGTAATTAAAGACGCGAAGTCCTCACTTTTGGCGATTGACCATATAGCGTTCGTGTATTTTACGAGCAATATAGGTAAATGACATGGCACGTTTATCGAAAAAAACAGAATCAATCATCCTCAATTTTGCTAACTCATAAAAAACAGGCTTTTGTTCTTCTTCAATATATTGATGCATTGTTTTATATAGGGCTAAGAAGTCACTGAGCCGTTCTTTATGCTGATCAATGGTGTATTGACGAACTTGCCAATAGGAAAAGATTGTCAAAATAATAAAAAGCACCATCAGAAGTACGCCTAATATCATCAAGCTGCGATGATAGTTTTTAGTCGTGTCGATGTTGAACTGTAATGGTCTAATAATCTCGGAAGGAAAGATAGCTTATAATTTGCCATATCGGAGAAAAGAATGACCAGCCAAAAACAAAAAAAACCCAAAATAGTGTTCACGCCAGATCAAAAGCTCGAATATGCGAAGCTGATGGTCGAAGAAGGC
>CAMCGI010000134.1 GCA_945874205.1 Francisella tularensis subsp. holarctica | reverse complement strand
GACAACGTAAAAAGCGGGGATTGTTTCAATCCTCAACAGGTCGATTGATTAACGCAGACGTGAATGGTGCTATTGGCATCCTACGAAAATGTACCACTGATTCCGTGCTAGCACGGCTAGGTGATAGCGGTCGCTTCTTTCGACCTGTAAGTGTCTTCTACGGAAGAGGCGTGCTTAAAAAATGCTCCATGAAGCTGGTTAAGAGCCAGTATGAGACAATCCTCGTCCTTCAGGGCGAGGTGGATTGAATGTATGTATCGTCGGATTTAGGAGTTGTTGGTGGCAGGTATTGGCGTTGTTGGAGGGACTTTTGATCCAATTCATATTGGGCATTTACGTTCAGCTTGGGAAGTAGCTGATACTTTACAGTTAAATGCGTTACAATTCGTACCCAGTAGTGTGCCTGTCCATCGTGAACAACCGATGGCATCTGCTGAGCAGCGTTTAGAAATGGTGCGTTTATCCGTTGAGCATATTCCGAATTGGTCAGTTAATGATTGTGAGGTGTGTCGAGGCGGTCCTTCTTATATGATTGATACCTTAACTCAGTTGCGTAAGCAGGTAGGTGATGATGTACCTATTTGGTTGTTGCTGGGTAGTGATGCCTTTGAAGGCTTTGTACGCTGGCATCGTTGGCAAGCTATTTTACAGTTAGTTAACTTAACAGTTATGGTGCGCGCAGGTGTACCACCTGTTGGTTGTGTCGAAACACAACGCTTGCTACTAGGATTACATTTATCGTCATCTGCTAATGTGGGACAAGTGCAATTAGTACCTGTGACTGTTTTAGGGGTTTCGGCAACACAGATTCGTCAAACGGTGAGTGAAGGTCACTTGCCTCATTTTTTAGTTATGCCCGCTGTCTGTCAGTATATTCAGCAGCAGGGTTTGTATCAGAGGAATAGTAAATAATTATGGATTCACAAGCGTTAGCAGAGTTAGTTGTTAAAACATTAGATGATAGTAAAGCAAAATCGATTGTTTGCATGGATGTGCGTGGATTGAGTAATGTCGCTGACTTTATGGTGATTGCAACAGCAACATCGAATCGTCATGGTAAGTCATCGGCAGATAAGGTGTGGGAAGCATCGAAAGAGGCGGGTAATGTGCCAATTGGTATGGAAGGTGAAGAGTCAGGCGAGTGGATATTACTTGATTTGGGCGATGTTGTTGTTCATTTAATGTTAGAACAAACGCGCGCGCTATATCAGCTCGAAAAATTATGGGATATGAAAACACGTCCAACTGCCTAACTTGAGTATCAGCTATGCAACTTAAGTTAGTATGTGTTGGTCAAAAAATGCCTGCTTGGATTACGACAGGCTTTGATGAATACGCGCCACGATTATCAGGTCAATGTCGTCTTATATTAAAAGAAGTTTCACCAGCCAAACGCAGCAAAGCAGGTGTTGCGCTTAAGTATATGGAAGAGGAAGCTGTGCGTATCGAAGAAGCATTGGTAGGTAATCCCATTCGTGTTGTTTTGGATGAACATGGTGATGTGATTGATACCAAGGCATTAGCTAAGCGTTTAGATGCTTGGCTACAATCGGGGCGTGATGTGGCTTTTGTCGTTGGTGGTCCTGATGGATTAGCACCCAGCGTCAAAGCAAGGGCTGAGTGGACTTGGTCACTAACGCCATTAACACTGCCGCATCCGTTGGTGCGTGTGGTATTGGCAGAGCAATTGTATCGAGCTTGGTCGCTGTTAAATAATCACCCTTATCATCGTGAGTGAGATGTTTTATTTAGCTTCAGCATCACCACGTCGTACCGAACTGTTAACGCAGTTGGGCGTTGAACATCATATTAAAATTTCTGACGTGCCAGAGGTGCGTTTGTCTGATGAAACCGCTTTAGCATATGGTTATCGTGTCAGTATGGATAAAGCCTTAGCTGTACAAGCTTGGGTTTCTGCTACTGACTGGGTATTAGCTGCTGATACTGAAGTGTTAGTTGATGATCAGACATTAGGAAAACCAGAAGATGAAGCTCATTTTATGCAAATGATGCGCCGCTTGTCTGGCAAAATGCATGCTGTGCAAACTGTAATCGCATTAGTACAAGGCGAGCGACGTTGGCAAAATCATCAGCTTAGTTTTTTGACGTTTCGTGCATTGTCGGATGACGAGCTGAGGCATTATTGGGCTTCAGGCGAGCCAGTAGGCAAAGCTGGAGGATATGCTATTCAGGGCAAGGCTGCACGTTGGGTGAGTCAGTTTTCTGGTAGTCATTCGGGTGTGATGGGATTGCCGCTTTATGAATGCGATCAATTGTTAACCTTAGCAGGATGGACTTCATGCAATTAGCAACAGAGGAAAAGGTGCTGGTTAATGTCACACCACGAGAAACGCGTGTCGCGTGGATTGAAAACGGTGTGCTACAAGAGGTATGGGTAGAGAGAGCCAGTAAACGCGGTTTAGTTGGTAATTTATATCGTGGGCGTGTGGCACGTGTTTTACCTGGCATGCAGGCTGCATTTGTGAATATTGGGCTGGATAAAGCTGCTTTTTTACATGTATCAGATGTTTGTATTAAACCAATAAGTACGAGCGAAGAGTGTGGTGAAGAAATCGGAAAGCTACTACACGATGGGCAAGAAATTCTGGTACAAGTGATTAAAGATCCTTTAGGTTCTAAAGGCGCACGAGTGACAATGAATGTGAGCTTGCCTTCACATTTATTGGTACATCTACCACGCGAAAAAACAATCGGTGTGAGTCAGCGTATAGAATCGTCAGTAGAGCGTGAGCGTTTACGCTCGATTATTGAACAGTGGACAGAAGAAGCAAAAATGGTGGGTGGTTTTATTGTTCGTACTGTCGCTGAGGGTGCGGATGAGCAGGAACTTATTGATGATATGAGATTTTTACAAAAACTTTGGCGTAGTATCGAAGAAGAGAAGAGTAAACTGCGCGGTCCCGCGTTGGTACATGAAGATCAGCCATTGTATTTGCGTGTGATCCGTGATGTGCCACACGAACGCATCGAATCCGTACGTGTTGATTCGCGTGAAACTTTTTTACGGATGCAGCAATTTGCCAGTGATTATGTGCCAGATTTAGTGGCACGAATTGAACATTATCAGGGTGAACGCCCTATTTTTGATTTATATTCCGTTGAAGATGAAATTCAAAAGGCATTAGAGCCAAAAGTATCGCTTAAATCGGGCGGCTATTTAATTATTGACCAGACCGAGGCAATGACGACAATTGATGTGAATACGGGGGCGTTTGTCGGTAGTCGCAATTTAGAAGAAACCATTTTTAGGACTAATTTAGAAGCAGCGCAATCGATTGCGCGTCAGTTGCGGTTGCGCAATTTGGGCGGCATTATCATTCTTGATTTTATTGATATGGTCATTGAGTCGCATAAAATCCAAGTTTTGCAAGCACTTGAACGTGCTTTAGCAAAAGATAGAACAAAAAGTACGATTAGTCAGTTAACCTCTTTAGGGTTAGTTGAAATGACACGTAAGCGCACACGGGAAAGTTTGGTTAATACGCTATGTGAGCCTTGTCCTATCTGTCAGGGACGTGCGGTGATTAAATCACTCGAAACATTAACCTACGATATTTTTCGTGAAATTACGCGTATGGCACGTCAGTTTGATGCCACAAAATTATTGGTTATTGCTCATGAGCGTGTCGTAACACGCATGATGGAAGAGGAGTCAGCTAGTATTGTTGAATTAGAAGAGTTTATTGGTAAAACACTATCTTTTCAAGTTGATATGCAATATCTTCCCGAGCAGTTCGATGTGGTGATGCTTTAAGATGCCACATTGGTTGAAATATGCACTGATTTTGAAAGGTCATATTTTATTATGGATAGCGGCATTAATCGGAGTATTTTGGCTAATATTAGTTTTAACATTGCAGTTTTTAGGAGAGCGTCCTCAATCACTTTATACTGTGGCAGCGTGGGCAGGTGTAAAATTAGAGATGGGAAATTTTGAAGCAAAAACAAGTTTTTTAGCATCATCAGTAACAATTTCTTTAGAAAAAGTACACTTAAAATGGCACGGTGGTCAGCTTGATCTTGATTATTTTGAAGGTGATATTCGCTTACTCAATTTGCTGTCGCCCGACTTAGCTGTCGGACAAAAAATGCGTGCTCAGAACTTAGTGTTGGTATTAGAAACAGATGAACAAGAAAGTACGGCACATAATCCATTAGCAAACCCGTGGTTGCGCTTGTGGGAAGATACTCAAATTAATGATGCTAAAATTATTTGGCAGGCAAAATCGCCTTGGATGATGGATGCAATTCATCTTAATGTTATGCGTAAAACAAATTGGCAAGCAGCATTTTCTGGCATTATGCACTATCCCAATTGGCCCGCGACCCCTGTTGTGGCAGAGGCTACTATTACGCATCAGTTTGGTTTTCATCCCAAAATTCAGTTTGAAGGCATGGCGTTACCAGGCGATATGGTACTCTTAGGTCAGCAGTATGATTTTAAGTTCGTATTACAAGGTAAATGGGATGAAGAGGACTTACACGCAGATTTGACGATTGATGCGCGATCAAAAACGACACAAAATAATTATGTTGATCATCATGTATTAGGGAAAATATATAGTGATGATTTGATTATGTGGGATGTTAGTGTGCAACAGTTATCAATTGGTGGCGAAAAAATTGATTTGCCTGTATGGCCAAGACTTAGCTTGCATCCACAAACAGGTGCCATACTAACACTAAACCAAGTTCGCTTAACCTCCAAAGGTAGTTGGTTAACATCAATGCCCGAAAGTCTGCAGAAATCATGGCGATTATGGCAACCAGAATTGTGGCTTAATCAATTAAGCCTACATTGGAATGCACAGGGGACATTAGAGACGATTCGCGGTGGTATTGATTTGTTGCGTTGGACACCTGCCGAAGGTATTGCAAGTATGGACTTACGCCAGTTAACCTTTGACTATCAGCCTAAAGATGGCAGGTTAGAAGTTGTTCCTTTAAGCGAAAGTAAAATCGTGTGGCAGTTTTCAGACGGTCATTCTTTACCAGTCAGTGCTGATCCTCTCGTATTACGTCTGGATCCAGAAAACCCTTTTACGCATTTTTCTATTCCTAGTTGGCAAGTGGGTGTGGGAGATGTTAGCGTTAGTGTTCTTGCCGATGTTCATCCTGATAAGCAAACACGATTACAAGTTGCATTTAAGGCTAAAAAAATAACAGATATTATTAGCCTATTGCCAATGGAGCAGTTTTCGTTACCGTTACAGAATTGGCTTCATCAGGCGCTAAAAGAGGGAACTGATGTTGAAGGTAGCGTAAATTTTCATGGTGAGTTAGCGCAACTATTATCAGGTCAGATTAACGACACGAATTTTTCTGCTATGGCACAAGCAAAAGAGGTAAGCTTACTTTACGATAAAGATTATCCTCCCTTAACGCATGCTGATGCAAAATTGTCATGGCAAAATAACGCGCTTGTTATTGAATCAAAACGAGCCTCAATTGGGGGGGGGGAAGCGGAG
>CAMCGI010000133.1 GCA_945874205.1 Francisella tularensis subsp. holarctica | reverse complement strand
CATACGCGCTTTTGACTTGGCATGACGACCCTTAGGGTTGGTACGCACCCATTCTAATTCTTGCTTCATGCTTTTTATGTGCGCTTGTTCAGATTTAGACTCCTGTTCTAAGCGCTTTTCTTTTGCTTCTAGCCAATTAGAATAGTTACCTTCATATGGAATACCCATGCCACGGTCAAGCTCTAAAATCCAGCCAGCAACATTGTCTAAGAAATAACGGTCATGGGTAACGGCAACAACTGTCCCTGCATAGTTATGCAAAAATTGCTCTAACCACGCAATCGACTCAGCATCCAAATGGTTAGTTGGTTCATCGAGCAATAACATATCTGGATTAGATAAGAGCAAGCGACATAAAGCAACACGACGACGCTCACCACCAGAAAGGGTGGTTACGTCAGCATCCCAAGGAGGTAAACGCAAGGCGTCTGCTGCGACTTCCAATTGGTTGTTGAGATTGTGACCATCTGCAGCCTGTAGGATGTTTTCAAGTTCAGCTTGTTTGATTGCCAAAGCATCAAAATCTGCATCAGGCTCAGCGTAAGCGGCGTAAACGGCATCAAGTTCAGCTTGTGCATCTTTGATGCGAGAAACGGCTTCCTCGACGTTGCCACGAACAGTTTTAGTTGCATCTAACTGTGGCTCTTGGGGTAGGTAGCCAACCTTGATACCTGCCATTGGGCGCGCCTCACCCTCGATATTGGTATCAAGTCCTGCCATAATTTTTAGTAGGGTTGATTTTCCAGAACCATTCAATCCTAAGACACCAATCTTAGCACCTGGAAAAAAAGATAGCGAAATATCCTTTAAAATGTGTTTTTTGGGTGGAACGACCTTGCCAACACGATACATAGTGTAGATATATTGAGCCATTTTGACGTATTATTACCTCGATAAAAATAATTTTTGATATTGATTAGGGGTGAGACTGATATTACTGCCTTCGCGCGACCTTTGCAATGTTATTTTGAATAGAATTTATGTGAAAAATAAAAACAAGTAGGATGATATGGAAGAAACATTTGAGCAGAAAATTAGACGCGCTTTTGTCGCTATTCAAGGCATTAAAATACCTGATATGCCAGAAGAGGTCATTGCACTTGATAAAGAAATTAGTTCTCGTTATCCCAATACAGGTAAAATGGTAGAAATTATCAGTGGTAATACGATGTTGGCTGCAGAATTGTTAAAAATAGCGAACTCACCTTCAATGCGTCCTCGTCAGCCGATTAAATCAATTGCTCAAGCTGTATCATTGTTAGGCATAAAAAATCTTAAGAACATGCTTATTTCGGCTGCATTAAGGCAAATTTTTGGCACGCCAATTACATTAAGAGAAATGATGGATCACTCTGCAGATGTAGCCTTGTGCGCCGCTGAGCTTGCCAACCATGTTCATGGCGTTGATCCTGATGAGGCATATATGTGTGCTTTATTTCATAATTGTGGTGCGATTTTACTAACTGTTAAAAATCAAGAGGCATATCGAAAACTGTTCATTAGTTCACATACACAACCGTTAACAACTATTACTAAAGAAGAATCATTGTTTAACACTAACCATATGGTTACTGGTTTGTTATTGGCTAAAAAATGGCAATTAGATGAGGATATAATTCAAGCAATTTATCAACATCATATTGAAAAGTGCGATTCTATTGAGAATGAGCGTGCTCGTCTTTTAGTTGCTTTATTGAAAGTAGCTAATGGTATTGTCGCTGAAATATCGCTTGGTACCTATATTGGTTCTGAAATGAAAAACTATATGGAAGACGGTATTAATACGCTACTATTAACACCAGAATATTTGCGTGAAGCGCGTCTTACGTTACAAAATTCTGGCTAATACACATACTATACATAAGGTAATATTGTGACCACTGTTATTGAAAGCTTTGAAGAAAAGTTAAAGCGTGCTTATTTCGCTATTCAAGGCATTAAGATTCCTGATATGCCAGAGGAGGTGGTTGCGTTGGATTATGAGATTAATACACGTTATCCTAATACACAAAAAATGATTCAAATTATTAGTCATAACACTATATTAGCTGGTGAAGTGCTAAAAATTGCTAATTCTCCCGCTATGCGTTCGAAACAGCAAATTAGTTCTATTACACAGGCTGTCAGCGTATTAGGCGTGCAAAATCTTAAAAATATGGTTGTATCTGCTGCACTAAGAGGTATCTGGGGTTCTACGAAAGATATGCGAGAAGTCATTGATGATGCTGCAGATGTTGCTTATTGTGCAGCGGAGTTAGCGCATTTGGTACAGGGTGTTACGGCAGATGAGGCATATGTGTGCGCATTGTTTCATAATGGCGGTGCAATTTTGTTGTCTAATGTTAATTCAAGTGCTTACAGTGAGATATTTTTCCAATCTCATAGTTTACCTTTGACATCAATTCAAAAAGAAGAAAAAATTTTTAATACAAATCATACTGTGGTCGGGTTGCTAATGGCTAAAAAATGGTATTTATCAGACTCTATGATTCAAGCGATTTATCACCATCATATCGATAAGTGTTCGCGTATTAAAGATGAAAAGGTGCGATTACTCGTTGGATTACTTAAAGTAGCTAATGGTATTGTTGCTGAAACGTCTATTGGTGCTTATATTGGCACTGAAATGACGGATTATTATAAAGATGGTATTGATACGTTAATGATTGATGTAAAACACATTAAAGAAGTTCGCATGGCATTGCAAAGTTATTCTATGGGTTTTGCAACATAATCATGTTGACATCTGCTAGACTTATCGTTATAATTAACGAATTGGTAGTTAACTCATGTTAATTATGCCCGGGTGGTGAAACAGGTAGACACAGCAGACTTAAAATCTGCCGCCACAAAATGGCGTGCCGGTTCGATTCCGGCCCCGGGCACCATATTCATATCAAACGCACTCTTATCTGCCTCAAAAAAAATTTAAATAAAAACAAAATTTTTATATATATCAGTATAATTAATAAGGCGCATTTTCTGCACCCTATTATGTAATAGCATAAAATAAAAAATGGTTTAACCTTCTAATTGTGCCATTATTTCTTCAGAAATCTCTAAATTATGATAAACCTCTTGTACATCATCTAAATCTTCAAGCATATCGATTAAATCGAGTACTTTTTGTGTATCTTCACCATTCAATGATACTTTGACATCTGCTTCCATGACTACGTCACTATGCTCAGCGGTTAAGCCTGTTGCTTCGAGTGCAGTTTTTACATCCAAAAAGCCTTCAGGACTAGTTATTACATCAATACTGCCATCATCGTGCGTTACGACATCATCCGCACCTGCTTCGAGTGCAGCATTCATAATTGTATCTTCGTCAACGCCTGCAGCAAAGCTAATCACTCCCTGCTTTTTGAACATATAGGATACAGAACCATCCGTTCCCATATTGCCCCCTTTTTTTGAAAACGCATGACGCACTTCAGCAACCGTACGCTGCTTGTTATCAGTCATTGTTTCGACAATTACTGCCACACCGTGTGGTGCATAACCCTCGTAACGCAATTCTTCGTAGTTTTCACTTTCAGTAGTACCTGCAGCGCGTGCAATGGTTTTATCGATGGTGTCGCGCTTCATATTATTAACCAATGCTTTATCGACTGCTGCGCGTAGGCGAGGGTTGGTTGCAGCTTCAGGATTACTCTTGGCGGCGACTAAAATTTCACGCAATAACCGTGTAAAAACCTTTCCTTTTTTAACATCTTGACGCGCTTTGCGATGTTTAATATTTGCCCATTTACTATGTCCAGCCATAGTTCTCACTCCTAAATAGTATCTAATGTGCTTATTTTATCATGCCAGAAATGAAAAGACCCGCTACAGTTACCTGTGCGGGTCGGTTAAAGGTTTTATATGTAGGTTTATAACTCTGCATTAGGTTAAACGACAGGTTTGACTAGCCCCTGTGCACGTGAAAAATCAAGCATATGGGTCAAAGATATTAATGCCTGCTGACGCAGCGTTTCATCAATGATAATCTCGTTATTACCTGTTTCAAGTACATCGGCAAGATTTTGCAGCCCATTCATGGCCATCCAAGGGCAATGAGCACAACTTTGACAGGTCGCCCCTTCGCCACTGGTTGGTGCAACGAGTAGGGTTTTATTGGGGGCAGCTTGCTGCATTTTGTAGAAAATACCTGCATCCGTTGCGACAATAAACTTACTGTCTGGCAATTCGGTTACTGCTGTAATCAGCTTTTTGGTCGAACCGACAACATGCGCCAACTTCACGACTGCTTCGGGTGATTCGGGGTGAACCAGTACCTTAGCATCAGGATGTTGAGCAATTAGGTCTTTTAAGGCTTGCACCTTAAATTCATCATGCACCAAACAATGTCCTTGCCAGCGAATCATATCCGCCCCTGTTTCACGGGCAATCCAATTGCCTAGGTGTCGGTCAGGAGCCCACAGCAATTTATGCCCCTGTGCTTGCAAGTGACGCACAATTTGCAAAGCATTACCCGATGTCACCACCCAATCAGCCGCTGCTTTCACTGCAACGCTGGTATTAGCATAAACCAATGCCAAACGGTCGGGATATTGCGCTCGCCATTGCGAAAATGCTTCAGCAGGACAACCCACATCGAGCGAGCAGGTCGCAGCCAAGTCGGGCATAAGCACCCGCTTTTCGGGGTTGAGAATTTTAGCCGTCTCACCCATAAAGCGAACACCTGCTACAACCACTGTTTTAGCAGGATGATTATTGCCAAAATTCGCCATTTCGAGCGAGTCGGCAACGCAGCCGCCTGTTTCCTCTGCTAATGCTTGTAAATCAGCATCGACATAATAATGCGCTACCAGCACGGCATCTTTTTCGATGAGCTGCTGTTTAATACGTGCTCGAAGAACTTGTTTATCCGCTTCACCCAACCAAGGTGCTGCATGAGCATTATTGGCAAGTGCTTGAATGCTGAACGTTAGTTCGATGGGTAAATTATGATTCATTGATCATCCTTCTTTATGTGTTGAATTAAACCACGATGCTGTTTCAGCAATTAAAAAATATCCTGCAATGAAAAATCAATAAATATATTTTTTTCTCTAAGCATCCGTTAAGGCTAACTCAAATTTTTTGAATGCTTTGTAATTTTCGATGAATAAGCTTTTAATTTGCATGGCAGTATCTCATCGTTTTACGGCTTTCATGGTTTGCGTGATTTCTCGTGTTTTGACGCTTACTTGAGTAACACGCTCGATTAAGTCGATGACCTGTTTTTTATAATCTGAAAATTTGTAGGTGTTAAAATGCTCACGAATGGTTGCATCTTTGGGTTTGCTTTCTTTGTACTGGTCGAGAATCCATTCTAAGGCACTGCGATTGCCGAGTTGATAGTCCCACGCTAGTGCTGGGATACCCGATAAAACTGTTTCGCTATCTAAGGCGATAATGCCCGCTGCTTTATCTGCTTTAAGTAATGCTTTAGGAGGCATACCAGCAGCACGCGCTTTAATGTCTGGTGTGTCTGTGCGCTTAAGTGG
>CAMCGI010000132.1 GCA_945874205.1 Francisella tularensis subsp. holarctica | reverse complement strand
CTAACCACACCAAACTGGGATGAGACTGAAAAATAGGAAATTGGTTACGGATATTTATCATACTACCAATGCCTGCTGTAACTTTTCGCTAATCGCCTGTTGCCATGCCACTCGAACTACCTCAACAGGGATATCATCTAATGCCGCTTGTGCAAAGGCAGCCGAAATCATCAATTTTGCTTTTTCTGCGGGAATACCCCGTGCGCGTAGATAAAAAATCTGTGCTTCATCTACATTACCACTGGTGACACCATGGGTACAACGGACATCATCGGCATAAATTTCAAGTTGTGGTTTACTATTGGCTTGTGCTGTTGGTGAAAGAAGTAAATTATTGGTCGCCATATTGGCATTGGTTTTATCTGCCCCTTTTTCGACAAAAATATCACCATGAAATACACCATTAGCTGTGCCACCAATGGCAAAACGATGTAACTGCTGTGATCGCGTATTTTGGGTGGCATGTCGCGTATGGGTGCGCAAGTCTTGCGTTTGTTTACCTAAGGCAATCACCCCTGTTGCAACAGTAGATTCAGCATTTTCACCAACAATATTAACCGTTAACTGTTGACGAGATACCAAACCACCGACAAGCAAACTGCGCTGCATAAAACGAGCATCACGCGCCAAGGTCACCTCTCGCCATGCAAAACAGTGCGCTGTTGCATCTGTATCTTGCCACAATAAATGCGTGCAGTGCGCGTTAGGTGCGACATCAATTGTTAGTTGAGATAGCATTAACCCCTGAACACTACCTTCCTGAACTTCAATAAGCGTTATACTCGCATTATGCTCAACAACAACTTGAAATGCTAACGACTGAATCGTTTCGGACTGTACACCTAGCTGACGAATAATAACTGGCTGACTGAGTCTTATATTATGATTAATAACCAGCTGATAGTGAGCAGAAACACTGGCTTTCGCTAGAGCATGTAACGCATCTGTATCATGGTGATTATCACAAACATTTGTTAAATGACCAAACACGATGCCCTCAGGAAGCTCACAAAGCGGTGTTGATTCAGCGCTATTAAAATAACCATCCACAAATGTTAAAACAACACCTAACGCACGCCAATTTAATACAGCATTAACTTGACTTACTTGGGATTGAGCATTGCCTACAGCAAAAGATTGCTTCCATAAACTCGATAAACGCGTATATTTCCAATCCTCTTGACGCGTACTCGGCATATCCATAACAGAAAAGCGTGCTGATGCTTCAACGCGACACGCTTGCACCGATTCATCATCATTTTGATGCTGTATCCACCCCTCAACCAACTCATGTAAGCGTGTTTGCGCCTGATTGACAGGGTTAAGCAGCGGCTGCGAGTGCGTCATAACCCAACTCCTCGATTTGTGCAATTAATTCCATACCACCAGACCTGACAATACGACCTTGGTATAAAATATGCACCACATCTGGCGCAACATATTCAAGAAGACGCTGATAATGGGTCACTAACACAAAACCACGCTCAGGCGAGCGCATAGCATTCACACCTTGCGCGACTGCTTTAAGGGCATCAATATCTAAGCCAGAATCAGTTTCATCTAAAATACACAGCTTTGGCTCAAGTAACGCCATTTGAAGCATATCGTTACGTTTTTTCTCACCACCCGAAAAACCGACATTCACCGCACGTTCTAAAAACTCTTGACGCATCCCCAACAGCTTCATTTTTTCTTGAACCAGCTGAGAAAACTCAAACATATCCAACTCAGGCAACCCATGAGCGGTACGAATCGAATTAAGTGCTGTCTGCAAAAAAAGTTTATTACTCACACCTGGAATTTCAACAGGATACTGAAATGCTAAAAACAACCCTGCCTGCGCACGCTCCTCAGCTTCCTTGTCGAGCAAGTCAACACCATTAAGTAAAGCCGTACCACCCGTGACCTCATAGTCTTCACGCCCTGCTAAGACAGAAGCAAAGGAACTCTTACCTGCACCATTAGGACCCATAATCGCATGGACTTCACCTGCTTTTATTTGTAGGTTTAAGCCTTTTAGCACTGCTTTATCAGCAACGGTTGCTTGTAAATTTTCTACGGATAACAACATATTAACCTACACTTCCTTCTAAGCTAATGGCGAGCAACTTCTCAGCCTCAACAGCAAACTCTAATGGTAATTTTTGAAATACTTCTTTACAGAACCCATTCACAATCATCGAAATCGCATCTTCTTCACGAATACCACGCTGCGCGCAATAAAATAATTGATCTTCACCAATACGTGATGTCGTTGCTTCATGCTCAACCTGAGCAGTGGCATTTTGAATTTCTAAATAAGGAAAGGTATGCGCCCCACACTGTTTACCAATGAGCATAGAATCACACTGGGTAAAATTACGCGCACCATCGGCAGAGGGCAAGACTTTGACTAAACCACGATAAACGTTTTCGCTTTTACCTGCACTAATCCCTTTTGAAATAATAGTACTTCTTGTACGCTTACCGATATGAATCATTTTCGTGCCTGTATCAGCCTGCTGACGACGATTGGTTAAGGCAACTGAATAAAACTCACCAACACTATCATCCCCTTCCAAAATTACACTTGGATATTTCCATGTAATCGCTGATCCCGTTTCTGCTTGTGTCCAAGACAGTTTACTGCGTGCGCCTTTACAGATACCGCGCTTAGTCACAAAATTCAGAATACCGCCTTCACAGTTATCATCGCCTGGATACCAATTTTGTACTGTCGAATACTTCACCAGCGCATCCGCATGAACAATCACTTCTACTACGGCTGCATGTAATTGATAGGCATCGCGCACAGGTGCAGAACAGCCCTCGATATAACTCACTGAACTGCCCTCATCAGCAATCACAATAGTGCGCTCAAACTGACCTGTTTTCGCTTCATTAATACGGAAATAGGTAGACAAAGGCACTGGGCAAGTTACCCCTTTAGGGATATAAACAAACGTACCATCAGAGGCAACAGCAGCATTCAAACACGCAAAGAAATTATCATGATGTGGCACAACCGACCCCAAATACTGTTGCACTAACTCTGGATGATGTTGTACTGCCTCTGAAAAAGAACAAAAAATCACACCATGTTTTTCAAGCAAAACACGCGACTTGGTTGTCGATACCGACACCGAATCAAAAATTGCATCAACTGCCATTTCTGTTTCACCGCCATCATCGCCTAAATGAATACCCAAGGCAGCAAAAGCCTTTTCGACTTCTGGATCAATTTCTGGCTCTGTTGGTACACCACCTGCACTAGCACAGGCATCATTAGTACAGTTTCCACACTGAGGAGCAGAATAATAACTGTAATCTTGATAATCTAACGGTGTATAAACCGCCTTACCCCAATGCGGTTCAGACAAGGTTTGCCAGTGTGCAAAGGCTTTTAAGCGAAAATCGAGCATCCATTGCGGCTCGTTCTTTTTTTTCGAAATAGCTCGGACAACACCCTCGCTTAATCCTTTTGCGAAAGTTTCAACCACTGTTGTAGTAAAAAATCCTTCTTTATAGGTCGCCTTAGCGCCTAACAAGTCAACAATTTCAACTTGTGTCTGCACCGATTCGCTCCTAAAAAACTATCCTATTAATAGTTGACTATTTTAGTCAACTTTACTGATTAAATCTAGTCTTTATTAGGGATGAGCACATTGCGCAATCGCTTTTGCCTGATTCACTAACCATGCGGGATAGCCACCGCTATCATTAACATTACCCAATGGATCGGTTAGTGCCTCTTTTAAGTCTGGCACTAAAGCATGTAACCAATCCATTACCTTAGGTTCAAACTGAGGCTCTCGTAAAACACATCGTAACTCACCATTACGCAACTTTTTTTCTAGTGTCATCATTGATGCAGCACCCAACGTTTGTTCAGGTGTAATTTGCACTCTATCGCCTTGTATCAACCCAAAATAACGAAAATAATAACGCCACGCATCATGCATTACCAATAGCGGTATATTCTTTACGGGTAATAACAGCTGTTTTGCTTCTTGAGATGCAGTATTTATTTGTGCTATTAATTGCTCACTATTTTTGTTATATGCTTGTGCATGCAAGGGATCAATCAAGATTAACTCATCGCGCATTGCAATAAGATAGGCACTCATTACATCAGGATCAGTCCAGATGTGAAAATCCCAGCCTCCATGACTTTGTTGATGTTCGTGTTGCTGTGCTGCTGTTGTTGATAACAACTGAAGATTAGGTAAATCTTGTACAGCCAAAGCATGTTTGTGTAGTTTTATAATGCTGGGGGCGAGCCAACTTTCTAATTCCGGGGATACCCATAAAATTAAATCAGCCTGTGCTAAAGCTTGTCGATGACTAGGTAATAAACTTAAACTATGCACAGACTGACGACCATCTGCCAAAAGAGTAGATTTATCTACACCAAGCAAAAGTGCATCTGCCAACATCGCCAAAGGCGGAATACTCGCAACAACGGTAATCGCCTGTGCGGTGAATGAAAATAAACTCAACGATAGAACAATAATTCTGGCAAAATATACCATTATGAATCCTTTTGCAAATGACACCAATAACATGAACGCGCCTCATTATCCTGCCTTAATTAAAGCGCGTCAAATTACACACGCCTTTAATGGCACTGCTTTATTTTCTGACATCAATTTAACCGTATATGAAGGTGAATACCTTACGCTCATCGGACTTAATGGTGCAGGAAAGTCGACTTTGCTACGTATTTTATTGACACTTATTCAGCCTAATAAAGGAAGCATTCAAACAGCAACGAATACACGCATTGGTTATGTACCACAACGTTGGCAACCCAACAGTCAACTGCCCATGACAGGTGAAAGTTTACTTGAGCTAAGTAATAACAAAAAAAACTCAAAAGATAAAGTTACGCAACTCATTGAAACATGGCAACTCAATAGTTTTGCCAAACAACAAATTCATACGCTTTCGGGTGGGCAATGGCAACGATTACTACTTGCACGCGCTTTAATTAATGATCCTCAGTTGCTTGCCCTAGATGAACCTACTCAAGGACTAGATCTTAAATCACAACATGATTTTTACCAACAAATTGCTCAGTTACACCGACAAGGTACCAGTATTTTAATGGTATCACACGACCTTGCGCATGCTATGAGCTATAGTCAACGGGTCATAGCGCTTGCTGAAGGGGGTATTTGTTGCGAAGGGAGTCCGCACACACTGATGGAAAACATTGATTATCAACAACGATTTATCTGCGCTCACAACCCTATTTGTCTTCACTTGCACTAACCTAAAGAGAATACTATGCCCGATTTTATTTGGTTTGCGCTTATTGGTGGACTATTAATTACGTTAATGAGTGCTCCTGTTGGTACTTTCATGCTCTGGCGACAGATGGCTTACTTTGGTGATGCGCTTGCACATACCACACTACTGGGTTTGGGACTTGGTATTTGGTTACAACTTCCCATTCAATTCACACTCATTCTTATTAGTCTGATTGTTGCCATTAGTATTACGCGCATTAAACAAGGCAACCAATTAGGGGTTGATACCTTTAT
>CAMCGI010000131.1 GCA_945874205.1 Francisella tularensis subsp. holarctica | reverse complement strand
CAACTGGCTTTCGTGTTTCCACTCAAGCCCCCACCTAGGAGCTTTAGCTCAGGTGGCGGGTTGTTGACTCTTATTGTGTCGTATCTGTTTTTTGAAACGCCATTAAATAATTAATGTCTGCTGGCATTTTTAAAGTCGCCTGACGTGTTAATGGGTTGTAATGCAATCCCATGAGCTTTTTAAGCTCAAGGTTATTATTTCGCCCCCACAATGCAAGTGTATGCGGAGCAATAAATTTTTCGCTATCGTGTGTACCTGTAGGCAATAGGCGCAAAACATACTCAGCTGCCCAGACACCAAGTACGCGTGCTTTGGTTGTTTTATTTAGTGTTGAAACGAATAACCAGCCATTGGGTTTGAGTAGTTTTGCACAGGCTTTAATAATTGCTTCAGGGTCAGGGACATGTTCTAGCATTTCCATACAGGTAACGACATCAAATGTATGCGGATGTTGTTGTGCATATTCTTCGGCAGCTATCGCTTGATAATTAATGGATAGTTTGCTTTCTAAAGCATGTAGTTTTGCTTGCTCTAATAAGGGTTCTGCTAAGTCCAGCCCCGTTACTTGCGCGCCTTGTCGTGCCATTGCCTCGCTTAATACACCACCGCCACATCCGATATCAATAATGTTCAACTTATTGATTGTTTGATGCTGGTTAATAAAAGCAAGCCGTGCAGGATTGATGTCGTGTAGCGTTTTTAATGGACCATTTTTATCCCACCAGTGAGCTGCTTGTGCCGAAAAGTGGTTAAGTTCTTGTGTATCTTGATTGTGCATGTTATTTGTATCTTGGGTTAGTAGAGTATTAAGGTTATAATAGCGCAATTGTCTCATATTTTGGATAACACCTTCCATGTCAGAACTCGCTAAAGAGATTATCTCCGTTTCACTTGAAAGTGAAATGAAACAATCTTATCTTGACTACGCTATGAGCGTGATTGTTGGTCGTGCCTTGCCCGATGTGCGTGATGGGTTAAAGCCTGTACACCGTCGTGTGCTATTTGCTATGTCGGAACTCGGTAACGATTGGAATAAAGCTTATAAAAAATCGGCTCGTGTCGTCGGTGATGTTATCGGTAAATATCACCCGCATGGTGATACGGCTGTTTACGATACGATGGTTCGTATGGCGCAAAATTTTTCGATGCGCTATGTACTTATTGATGGTCAAGGTAACTTTGGTTCTGTCGATGGTGATTCACCTGCTGCGATGCGTTACACCGAAGTGCGCATGGCACGGTTGGCATCCGAACTTTTAGCTGATTTAGAGAAAGATACGGTCGATTTTTCGCCCAACTACGATGGTTCTGAAAAAGAACCTGTGGTTTTCCCTTCACGCATTCCTAATTTATTAATTAACGGTCAAACGGGAATTGCGGTTGGTATGGCGACTAATATCCCACCGCATAACTTAACAGAGGTCGTGAACGCCACTATTGCGTTGCTTGATAAGCCTTCCTCAACAGTCGTTGAGTTAATGCAGCATGTACCTGCTCCAGATTTTCCAACTGCGGGGATTTTGTACGGCGTTGGCGGTTTACGTGATGCCTACGAAACAGGTCGTGGTCGTGTGGTGATGCGTGCCAGAGCGCACTTTGAAGAAAAGAACAATAAAAATCAAATTGTGGTTACGGAATTGCCTTATCAAGTCAACAAAGCTAAGTTGATTGAGCGCATTGCTGAAATGGTTAAAGAGAAGCAAATTGAAGGTATTACAGGCTTGCGCGATGAGTCTGATAAAGACGGCATGCGTATGGTTATCGAAGTACGTCGTGGCGAATCGTTAGAAGTTCTGCTTAACCAGTTGTATAAAACGACTTTGATGCAAACAGCTTTTAATTTTAATATGGTGGCGATTGTTGATGGTCAGCCACGTTTATTGAACCTAAAACAAATTCTTGAATATTTTATCCGTCATCGTCGTGAGGTTGTAACGCGTCGTAGTCGCTTTGAATTGCGTAAGGCACGTGATCGTGCGCATTTGTTAGAAGGTTTAACCGTTGCCTTGTCGAATGTTGACGAAATGATTGCGATTATTAAGGCATCACCAACACCACCTCTAGCGAAACAAGCGCTATTAGAGCGTCCTTGGTCAGCCGATAAAGTGATGCAGCTGTTAGAACGTGCGCAAGAAGTGAGTACACGTCCAGAGCATATTAGTGCTGAATTTGGTATGTCAGATAAAGGTTATTCTCTATCACCAGAGCAAGCACAAGCCATTTTAGATTTGCGTTTGCAACGCTTAACAGGGTTAGAGCAAGATAAGATTTTTGCTGAATATGGCGAATTACTGAATGTTATGTTGGCATTACTCGAAATTTTACGCAATCCCGTGCGCCTAACTGAAGTGGTGCGTGAAGAGCTTGTCGCCGTTGTCACTCAGTATGGTGATAAGCGCAAGAGTGAAATTGAAGTGAATGCGTTTGATATGACGCGTGAAGATTTGATTCCGCAAGAAGAGCTGATTGTCACTTTATCAGATGATGGCTATATCAAAACGCAATCTGTGGACGATTACCGTGCGCAACGTCGTGGTGGACGTGGAAAAACAGCGGCAAGTGTAAAAGAAACCGATAACGTTGGTCAGGTCATTATTGCCCATTCTCATGCAACATTATTATGCTTCTCGAATCGCGGCAAACTTTACTGGTTACGCACCTTTGATATTCCACAAGCAAGTCGCACTGCGCGTGGTCGTCCTATTAACAATTTATTGCCGCTTGATGTGAATGAATTGATTACCAATGTCTTGCCTGTTGCTTCTTTTGAAGGCGAGAATTATGTCTTTATGGCAACAGCCGCTGGTGTGGTCAAGAAAACAGAGTTGGCAGATTTCTCACGTCCACGTACATCGGGTATTATCGCACTCGATTTGGATGAGGGTGATAGTCTTGTACAAGCTTTGCTTACCAATGGGTCACAGGATGTAATGCTGTTTGCTGATAATGGTAAAGCAATCCGCTTTAATGAAGGTGATGTTCGTGCGATGGGTCGTACAGCGCGTGGTGTGCGTGGTATAACATTAGCGAAAGACGCTAAAGTCGTCAGTTTGCAGTTGGTTCAAGATAATAAAGTCTTGTTGACTGCGACAGCTAATGGCTATGGCAAATGTACAGAATTGGATGAGTACTCAACGATTGGTCGTGGTGGTCAGGGCGTGATTTCGATTAAAACATCGGATCGCAATGGTCAGGTTGTGGCTGCTGTCATGGTGGATGCATCGCAAGAAGTGGTTCTTATTAGCGATAAAGGGACGTTGGTGCGTACGCGCGTCAGTGAAATATCTGTCCTAAGTCGTAATACACAGGGTGTGAAACTCATTAACTTAACGAAAGATGAGTTATTAGCGGGTGTCGCTGTGGTTGATACACCAGAAGAGGTTATTGAAGAAGCGGAAGATAATGTGATTGTAGATGGTGTTATATCTGATACAGTTGAAACACAAGACGTTGCAATAACACCAGAAACAGATATTAAACCAGAATAAGTTTTTAAAGAGGATTTGCTAAAATGGCTCGCGTTTATAATTTTAGTGCAGGTCCTGCGATGTTGCCGCAGGCAGTGATTGAGCGTGCACAATCTGAGATGCTCGATTGGCATGGCACGGGCATGTCGATTATGGAAGTCAGTCATCGTGGTGCTGATTATATGTCGGTTGCACGTAAAGCTGAAGCGGATTTGCGCGAGTTAATGGCAATTCCCGATAATTACAAAGTGTTATTTTTGCAAGGTGGTGCATCGTTGCAATTTGCCATGATTCCGCTGAATTTGGCGCAAGCTGGCGATACCGTAGACTATTTCAATACGGGTGTTTGGTCTGAAAAAGCGATTAAAGAAGCCAGTAAATTCTGTAATGTCAATATTGTTTGTACAAATACCAGTGCAGTGCCAGATTCTAGTGAGTGGAAATTAAGTGCAAATGCTAAGTATGTTCACTACACCCCCAATGAAACCATTGGCGGGCTAGAGTTTCAGACTATTCCTGATGTTGGTGATAAGGTATTGGTTGCTGATATGTCGTCAACGATTTTATCTCGTCCGATTGACGTGTCAAAATTTGGGCTAATTTATGCTGGTGCACAAAAAAATATTGGTCCTGCAGGATTAACGATTGTCATCGTGCGTGATGATTTAATGGGTCATGCGCGTGCAGGCACACCAACAATGCTAGATTATAAAGTCGCTGCTGATAACGATTCGATGTATAACACACCAGCAACCTATTCATGGTATGTGGCTGGTTTGGTATTCGAATGGTTAAAAGAGATTGGCGGTTTATCGGTCATGGCAGAAATTAATCAGCGTAAGGCAGAAAAACTCTATGCTGCGATTGATGGTTCAAACGGTTTTTATGCTAACCCTATCAATATTACTGATCGTTCGTGGATGAATGTGCCTTTTACGTTAAAAGATAGCATGCTTGATGCTGAATTTTTGAAAGCATCTAAAGCAGCAGGATTAACGTCATTGAAAGGGCATAAAATTGTTGGTGGTATGCGTGCCAGTATTTATAATGCGATGCCAGAATCGGGTGTGGATGCTTTAATTGCGTTTATGGCAGATTTTGCCCGTCAACACGGGCAATAAAAATGGTTACAGCACAAGAGCAACAACGATTAAAAGAAATTCGTACGAGCATTGACGCACTAGATACGCAGATTCAGCAATTGATTACTGACCGTGCTCAATTGGCACAAGAAGTAGCGCATATCAAAACACAAGGTGGTAAGGTCGAAACAGTTTTTTATCGTCCAGAACGTGAAGCGCAGGTATTGCGCGAGGTGATGAGTCGTAATACAGGGCCGCTTGCCGATGATGTGATGGCACGATTATTTCGTGAAATTATGTCGGCTTGTTTGGCATTGGAACAACCGATTCGTGTTTCTTATTTAGGTCCTGAAGGAACTTTTTCGCAAGCTGCTGCCATTAAGCATTTTGGGTTGGGGGCGCAATCACTTGCTGTGCCAACGATTGCTGCTGTCTTTCAGGCAGTCGAAAGTGAGCGTACGGATTATGGCGTGGTGCCGATTGAAAACTCGACTGAAGGTGCTGTTAATCTCACACAGGATTTATTATTCAAAACGAGTTTGCAGGTGTGTGGTGAAGTCAATTTAGCGATTCATCATGCCTTGTTATCCACTGCCGAAAAGTTAGAAGATGTTAAGGTGGTTGCTGCTCATGCACAAGCCTTGGCGCAATGTCGTGATTGGTTGCGTCAGAATTTACCATGGGCAACACAAGTGCCGATGGAAAGCAATGCCGCCGCCGCCGTGTATGCGAGCGAAAATGCGGGTAGTGCTGCAATTGCTTCCGAGCAAGCAAGTCATCTGTATCACTTGCGTGTGTTAGCTAACAGCATCGAAGACCAAAATGATAATACAACACGCTTTTGGATTGTTTCACGCCACGGCAGTGCCCCTAGCGGACTCGATAAAACAGCGATTATTTTCTCGATGCCCAATCGTCCTGGCGCATTGCATGAAGTGTTAGGCTATTTTGCGGAACAAAATATTAGCCTGTCTCGTTTAACAGAACGACCCTCAAAGCAAGCTAAGTGGAGCTATGTT
>CAMCGI010000130.1 GCA_945874205.1 Francisella tularensis subsp. holarctica | reverse complement strand
AGGAGGCGCGATTCCTCCCACAACTTCCGCAAGCGGTAAGTTGGGGTATCCTCGCGAAAGATGATGAACGAGCGCGTATTAGGCTATCGTAAAATTTTTATGGATGGCATCTGGCATAATAACCATGCTTTGGTTGCCTTGCTTGGATTGTGTCCCCTGCTTGCAGTGAGTAATAACGTCGTCAATGCTTTAGGATTAGGGATTGCCACAACCTTTGTCCTTGCCATGTCAAATGTCAGTATTTCATTAATTCGCACTTGGATTACACCCGAAATTCGCATTCCTGTTTATGTCACTGTCATTGCTGCACTGGTGACCGCTGTCGATGTATTGATGGCGGTTTACACACCTAACCTACACCTTGTACTGGGTATTTTTATCCCACTGATTGTCACCAACTGTATTATTTTGGCACGTGCTGAAGGCTTTGCCAGTAAAAACACCGTTGACCGTGCCTTTATTGATGGCATTGCCATTGGTCTAGGCTTTACCCTTGCCTTGGTATTCTTGGGGGGGATGCGTGAGCTGTTAGGCAATGGTACGTTGTTCGCACAAGCGAATATGCTCTTTGGCAGTGTGGCGGATAACTGGACAATTCATGTTTTGCATTTGGACTATGGCGTGTTGCTGGCAATTTTACCGCCAGGAGCGTTTATCGGACTAGGGCTAATGATTGCCGCGACCAATATCATTAAAGCGAAACAGAAGAAGAAACAACAACAGCAAACGATTAGTATTGCAGTGACGGATATTGGGTTGGTAACGAAATCATGACCCAACTCACTATAAAACCTAGCGAACAAATGACCAAAGCCCGAGCTTTAGCATTTTACGATGCTTTAGCTGCTGCGATTCCCAATCCGACAACAGAACTTAACTTTAATAGCCCCTTCGAGTTACTCACAGCCGTATTACTATCGGCACAAGCAACCGATATCAGTGTTAATAAAGCCAGTATCGGCTTATTTGCCGCTGCCAACACCCCACAAGCCATGATTGAGTTAGGCTTAGAAGGCATTAAAAATCACATTAAAACTATCGGGCTATTTAATAGCAAGGCCAAACATCTGCTGGAAACTTGCCATATTTTAGTTGAGCAATTTAATAGTGAAGTGCCCAAAACACGAGAGGAACTTGAGTCTTTACCTGGTGTCGGGCGCAAAACAGCTAACGTCTTACTCAATACCCTGTGGGGTGAGCCGACCATTGCCGTCGATACTCATCTATTTCGTTTGGGTAATCGTACGGGGCTAGCAGTGGGTAAAACACCATTAGATGTCGAAAAAAAGCTAATGTTCATTACTCCAAAACAACATTTCAAAGATGCACATCATCTCCTCATTTTGCACGGACGTTATGTCTGCACCGCACGCAATCCCAAATGTGATAACTGCGTGGCACATAATCATTGTCATTGGTTAGAAAAAACAAGTACAGGAAGAAAAACATGAGTACTGCTTATAGACTCTACGGCATAGCCAATTGCGACACTGTCAAAAAAGCTCGTAACTGGCTAGCATTGCACGAGCTTGATTATCAGTTTCATGATTTCAAAACAGCGGGGATACCACCCGAACTACAAGCGTGGGTGGCACAATTGGGCTGGGAAAAGCTACTCAAAAAAACAGGAACAACATGGCGCAACCTGCCAGAATCAGAACGCACACCTCTTGACAGCCATCACGCATTAATACTTATGCAACAACATTACAACCTAATTAAACGCCCATTACTGACTAAAGATAAACAGGTATTGCTAACTGGCTTTAAAGAAATCGAATGGACTAAAACATTAACCTAACATTGCTAATGCCATTTCAATCCCTGCCACTAACTTAGTCACATCTTCTTCTGTATTGTACACTGCAAAAGAAGCACGCACCGTTGCTGGCACTTTAAAGCGTTGCATCACAGGTTGAGCACAATGATGACTTGCGCGCAAACAAATCTGCTCATGCCCAAGCAGGGTTGCCATATCAGAAGGGTGCACACCATCAACAATAAATGACACAACCGCTTCTTTATGTGCCGCTGTACCAATAATGCGTAGCCCCTCTATCTGTTGTAGTTTTTCTGTCGCTAAGGTTAAAAGCTTATGTTCGTGCGCAGCAATTGCCTCCCAACCCAAACTTTGCACAAACGCAATGGCTGGTTTGAGTGCAATTACGCCTTCAATATTGGGTGTGCCTGCTTCGAATTTATAAGGAATATCATTAAAAGTCGTTTTTTCGATGGTTACTGTGCGAATCATATCGCCCCCACCCATATAAGGCGGCAGACGCTCTAACCAGTCACGCTTACCATAAAGCACACCAACACCAGTTGGACCATAAAGCTTATGAGCAGAGAAAGCTAAAAAATCACAATCCCATGCTTGCACATCAATCGGTGTGTGTGCCACCATTTGCGCAGCATCGACCAAAATAGCAATATCAGGACGTACGGCACGCACACGGGCAATCATCTCGCGCACAGAATTAATTGTACCCAAGGCATTCGAAACAGCGGTAAAGGCAAACACTTTCACATCAGGTGTTAACTTAGACTCTAAGTCATCGAGCAATAACTCGCCCGCATCGTTTAAACGAATCGCTTTAACGCCAATGCATTTATATGCCAATAACTGCCAAGGTACAAGATTGGCATGATGCTCCATTTCAGTAACAAGAACCGAATCACCCGCTTGTAACAACTGCCCTAGCCCACTGGCAACCAAATTAATGCTTTCAGTCGTGCCTTTGGTAAAGACAATTTCCTCGCGCTCACGGGCATTAATAAAGCTGCGCACAGCATCACGCACGCTTTCAAAGTCAGCTGTTGCTCGCTCGCTGAGCGGATACAGTCCACGATGAATATTGGAATAACCTTCTCGATAAAAGCGATTAGCAGCATCAATCACAGTCACTGGCTTTTGGGTGCTACTCGCGCTATCTAACCACACCAAACTGGGATGAGACTGAAAAATAGGAAATTGGTTACGGATGTTCATCATGTATTAACCTGCCAAAAGGAATCAGACAATTTGCTATAGCCTCGTTTATTCATAAACTTCATAAACTCATTGCTATCTGTAGCAGGAAACTCTACTTTAATTTCATCAGTTATTTTATGTAATAACTTTTGACCAATCACCTCTGAAAACTTACCAGTTAAAGCTTTTTCATACCAAGTGATTAAGTCTATTTCAGTAACAATACTTTGTATTTTTGACTTCCAACCCATTTGATTCAATAAAGAAATAATGACTTTTTTTTCTGAGTCCTTGCACACAATAACAACTCTATCTGCAGACACTGAAGAAACAATATTTTCAGCAAGTTCCTCAGTTAATGATAAATGTTTAATTTGAATCGCAAGTCCAAAGTTTGCCCACATATCTAAGCCACGATCAGCCGCATTTGTTACACCAACTCGATTTATCCGCGCTTTTAACTTTACATGCTTTTGCTTTGTTGAAAGTTGAATTACCTGTTGCGCAAAATCTTCAAACTCTTTTAAGATATCAATATTTTTTTCATTAAAGCTAACATCAATAGAAACTTCTAAGGCATCAACTAAAGTAGAAAACAATGAGTAGACAATAATTTCATAAACCTTATCAATACTTCTTCTTAGTCCAGGCTCACTCCAAAATAAAGAAATAAAATCCGTCAATACAAAAGAATTTTTATCATGCTCTAAACAATAGGTTAATCCTGTAGATAACTGAGAAAATCGTTGAGCAAATTTTTGATATATATATGCCTCAACAACACCTTTTTTTTCTTTATTTTCTTTAGCTAGCTCAAAAAGAATATTAGGCGGTATTGCATTATCATTAAAAAGATTATCCTGATAAACAGATGATGAAGTAGAAGAACGTCCTAAAAACTCAATACAAACAATATCTCGCCATTTTTTAGATAATGTTCTATAAGTTGATAGCTCGTTAATATCAATATCTTTCTCTACTCTGTCCCGATAGAGAATCTCTGCAATTTGTATCGGTTTATACAAGTGAACCCTTGCTTTATCAATCACCTTATCTAATGAATTTTTAGCTTCTATTATATTCATTTTTTGATTCCAGTAAAGTTAATTGCATTGGTTCTATCGAAGGTGTTTTTTTACTACTCATAGCACTCAACATTTCTTTAGCAATCGCCTTAATTACAGGAACTGAAACAGAGTTACCTGCAACTTTTCTGGCTTGAGAATAAGGAAGATTGATTTTAAAACTATCTGGAAATCCTTGCAGTCTTAACATTTCTCTACTTGTCAGCCTTCTAACACCATTAACCACTAAATAATTATAACTTCCACCTGCTCTTAAAGCACAAGAATAAGGCAATGCAGAAATATTACCACTAATATTTTCATGCCAAATAGAAGGTGTTGGTGGGTTTCCTTTTACATTTTTAAATCTTTTTTCTTTAATGCTATCCGAAAGAAAGTAACTTTTTGGAATATCTTCATCATTTTCTAAAATATCTGTTAATGGCTTATAATATCCTGACGGCTTAGGAAATTTAAAATCAATCGCATCTCTAAAACCAACAATGTAAATTCTTTCTCTCTTTTGAGGAATTCCAAAATCTAGTGAGTTAAAAACACTATGATAAACAGTGTATCCTAGATTCTTTAATTTTTCTAAAATAATAGAAAATGTTTGACCGCTATCATGAGTTGTTAATCGTTTCACATTTTCAAGTAAGAATGCTTGCGGTCTCTTTGCTTCCAATATTGATTCAATATTAAAAAACAAAGTTCCTCTCGTATCTGCAAAACCGAGTCCTTTACCTGCAATACTAAATGGCTGACACGGAAAACCAGCCAATAAAATATCATGTTCAGGAATGTTAGTTGGCTCAATCTCATTAATATCACCAAATGGTCTGTGACCAAAATTAGCTTCATACATATCTTGGGCTGACTTATCCCATTCTGAAGCAAACACAGTTTCACAACCAAAAGCCTCAAAACCTAAACGGATACCACCGATACCAGCAAATAAATCTATTGTTTTATAATTACTCACAATACAACTATTCCCATCTCAAACAATCTATATGAGAAAACATCATGCCACTAATGCCTGTTGCAATTTATCTGCTATCGCTTGTTGCCATGCCACCCGCACCGCTTCGACAGGAACATCATCTAATGCCGCTTGCGCAAAGGCAGCCGAAATCATCAGTTTCGCTTTTTCTGCGGGAATGCCACGAGCACGCAGATAAAAAATCTGAGCGTCATCAACCGTACCACTGGTAACACCATGCGTACAACGCACATCATCGGTATAAATTTCGAGCTGTGGTTTACTATTGGCTTGCGCGGTGGGTGATAAGAGTAGATTATTCGTTGCCATATTCGCATCGGTTTTATCTGCACCTTTTTCGACGAAAATATCACCATGAAATACACCATTAGCTGTGCCACCAATGGCAAAACGATGTAACTGCTGTGATCGCGTATTGTGGGTGGCATGTCGCGTATGGGTGCGCAAGTCTTGCGTTTGTTTACCTAAGGCAATCACCCCTGTTGCAACAGTAGATTCAGCATTTTCACCAACAATATTAACCGTTAACTGTTGACGAGATACCAAA
>CAMCGI010000129.1 GCA_945874205.1 Francisella tularensis subsp. holarctica | reverse complement strand
GTGGCAATCAATTAAAAACCCTATCGTGATTTTGGTTTTAACACTTGCACTATTGGTGCAGTTATCGCATGGCGTTTACTATGCCTTTTATTCTCTGCTACTCGATAATGCTGGCTACAGTGCGAGTGATATTGGCTTATTATGGACGCTAGGTGTGGTTGCAGAGGTAATGTTATTTTGGCATTTTTCTCGTTTTCAGGCACGATTATCATTTAAGAACTGGTTGTTAGTCGCAACAGGATTAACAGTGGTACGCTGGACGATGATTGCTAGTTTTGCCGATGTTTGGTGGTGGTTGGCGATTGCTCAACTATTACATGCAGCAACCTTTGGTATTTTTCATTCGGTAGTGGTGCAGTGGTTGCATCGGGCTTTTCATGCCCATCAAGCGCAAGGACAAGCACTGTATGTCAGTATTACCTACGGTATCGGTGGTATGTTAGGCAGTTTGTTAGCAGGCTATGCTTGGGGGGTGGGACAAGGAAGCGCTGCTTTTTTATTAGCTGCTAGTGCGGCATTAGTCGCTTTTGGGATGGTGTTTTGGTTGCCTAAACACAGTAAATCGACTTAATCTTCCGCTCTAAAAGGTTAATGCTTAGTCGTAGCATGATAAAATAGCCCTTTATGATAAAAATCGGAATCCGTCATGCCCTTACTCATGCTACAAGAAGCACACCTCGCCTTTGGTGATCGCCCATTATTAGACTTAGTTAACTTAAGCCTAGAAAATGGTGATCGTTTGGGTGTAATCGGACGCAATGGTGCGGGCAAATCAAGTATGCTCAAGGTGCTGGCAGGCACACAGGCGCTTGATAGTGGACAACGTATCGTACAAAAAGACGTACAGATGGTATATGTGCCACAAGAAAGCGTCTTTGCCGATGGCGAAACAATTTGTAGTGTGTTGACCGCGGGTGTCGCAGAAGTCGCTGCACTAGTCGAGCGTTATTATGCAGTATCACACGACCTAGCTGAAGACTACGAAAATGAAGCCTTAATGGAAGAAATGCAACACTTGCAACATCAGATTGATTTACGTAATGGTTGGCGTGTGGATGCTGCTGTTAATGAAGCAATTATGAGTTTTGGTTTGTCGGGTGATATTCTTGTTGCTGATCTTTCTGGTGGTTGGAAAAAACGTTTGGCGATTGCGCAAGCACTCATTTCTAAACCCGATGTGTTGCTACTCGATGAGCCAACTAACCACTTAGATGTAGCTGGCATTGAAGTATTAGAACAAACCCTGAAAAGCTTTGCAGGTGCTGTTATTTTAATTAGTCATGATCGCCGATTTTTAGATAATACCGTTAATGGCTTACTTGAACTAGATCGTGGTGTGTTACGTCGCTATCCAGGTAGCTTTACGATTTATCAAGAACGCAAAGCCGCTGAACTCGCATCTGAAGAAATAACCAATGCCTTGTTCGATAAGTTTTTAGCGGCAGAAGAAGTATGGGTTCGTCAGGGTATTAAGGCGCGTCGTGTACGCAACGAAGGTCGTGTTCGTCAATTAGAACAGTTGCGTGTTGAGCGTGCCGAGCGTCGCAAACGTCAGGGCATGGCAAAGCTAACTGTCGATACAGGCAAAAAATCAGGGGCATTAGTTGCTGAATTAGAAGATGTGAGCCTTAGCTTCGATGGTTGGGCGATTTTTAAGAATGTCTCAACATTGATTCAACGTGGTGACAAAGTTGCTTTAATCGGTCCCAATGGGGTTGGTAAAACTACTTTTATTAAAATATTATTGGGTGAGCTTAAACCCAATAATGGTATTGTTAAAATAGGCACTAAACTCGACATTGCTTACCTTGACCAACAACGTGCTGTGCTCAATGACGATGATATGCTCATTGATGCCGTGCGTGAAGGAAGTGATTTTATCGAGATTGGCGGACAAAAAAAGCATATTTTAGGCTATTTAGAAGACTTTTTATTCCCACCACATCGTGCGCGTGTCAAAGTCGGTAGCTTATCGGGAGGTGAACGTGCACGCTTGTTATTGGCTAAACTATTCACTAAACCTGCCAATCTATTAATACTGGATGAACCAACCAACGACTTAGATTTGGAAACACTCGAATTATTAGAAGAGTTAATTCAGAGTTATGCTGGCACTGTATTATTGGTTAGCCATGACCGTACGTTTGTGGATAACGTTGTCACGCAAAGTTTAGCTTTTGTCGGTGACGGTCGTGTTGTCGAAGTAGCAGGCGGCTATGAAGACTGGGCGATGATTAAACATCAGTATGTGCCAGAACCACAAGCGGCTGCACAATCTTTAAAGCCTGTTAAAGCGGTAGATAGTGTGCCAATGGGTGTATCACAACAATCCGCTAAAAAAACCAAGCTATCGTACAAAGAGCAGAAAGAGTTAGATAGTTTGCCTGAGATTATTGCTGGTCTAGAAACAGAACAAACCTATTTAGGTGAACAACTTTCTAATCCTGCTATTTTTGCTGATGCTGCGCAAGTCAGTATTATTCAAAAACGCTTGCAATCAATCGAGCTAGAGATGGAAAAAGCAATGGAACGCTGGGCTGGACTAGAAGACAAAGCAGGCTAAAAAACATTAATGACGTTGAATAGCAGCCCAATTAAATCCTAGCCCTGGATCAGTTTTACGGTAGGGCGATATATCGCTATGCCCTACTACTGGTGCATCAACTAAGCTAGGATAGGCTGTTCGCAACGTAGCTAACACACGGTTTAATGTATGGTACTGCATATCCGTATAAGCACTCGTATCCGTCCCTTCTAATTCAATACCGATTGAAAAATCATTACAACCAATACGATTAGCAAAACGCGAAACGCCTGCATGCCAAGCTCGCAAGTGAAAAGGTACAAATTGACAACAACGACCATCGCGTCGAATAAACAAATGCGCCGACACTCTAAGCCCTTTCAGTTGTGCATAATAAGGCTGCAATTCACAATCCAATACTCCCTGAAATAACGAAATAACATCATTACCACCAAATTGTCCAGGTGGTAAACTAATCGCATGAATGACAACAAGCGATAAGTCTTGCGTACAAGAGCGCGTATCATAATGTGTTGTTGGGTAGTAAATTGCTTCTTTTAATAGCCCTGTTTGCGTATCAATGTGCATCGTTTGCCTCATTGCGGTTATAATCAAGTTCATCTTTTTAACTAGTTTAGACGATTACAATGCAAAATTCAGCTTGGTTTATCAACGAAATTCGATTAGCACTCAATGAGGACGTAGGTAGTGGTGATTTATCAGCAGGACTTATTCCCGAAAACAAAACAGCACAAGCGAGTATTATTTGTCGCGATAATGCGGTTATGTGTGGACAAGCTTGGCTCAATGAAGTCTTTCATCAATTAGACAACACAATTAAAATCGAATGGCATTGTAACGAAGGCGATGAAATTAGTAGTAATAGTCTTATTTGTAAGCTGACGGGTAATGCACGAAACTTGTTAATGGGAGAGCGTACGGCATTAAACTTTTTGCAAACATTAATGGGTACTGCAACAGTAACGCGACGTTACATACAAGAACTCAAAACACACGGCATGACCAAGCTGCTAGACACGCGAAAAACATTACCTGGATTGCGCCTCGCGCAAAAGTATGCTGTGCGTGTGGGAGGTGGTGTTAATCATCGTATTGGGTTATTTGATGCCATTTTGATTAAAGAAAATCATATTATGGCTGCTGGTTCATTAGAGGCAGCCGTACACACTGCAAAAGCACAACACCCCAATGTCTTTATCGAAGTGGAGGTTGAAACGCTTTCGGAACTGCGTACTGCACTGACATTGCCTGTTAATCGTATCATGCTTGATAATTTTTCTCTTGCTGATGTTCGTCAAGCTGTACTCATTACAAAAGGGAAAATACCGCTCGAAGCATCAGGTAATGTGAATTTTGAAAACTTGTTTCAGCTAGGACAAACTGGTGTTGATTTTATTTCTACTGGTGCGATAACCAAACATCTCCATGCGATCGACTTATCGATGCGCTTCGAATACGGATACTAATACGTGCATAGTACACTTTATGAAATTTTAGGACTATTACTTGTTTCCGTTATTATGGTTGCTGGCTTTAAACGCATTAGTCTGCCACCTATTCTAGGGTATATCGTTGTTGGCATTATCATGGGACCTCATGCTCTGGGATTTATTGCCAATGAGCAAAATATTCATTTTTTAGCAGAGTTTGGTATTGTGTTCATGCTCTTTGCAATTGGGCTTGAGTTTTCAATTCCACAGTTTTTGACAATGCGTCGTACCATGCTAGGCTTGGGTAGCTTACAAGTCATTATTTCAATGATTGTATTTGGTTTTATTGCATATGCTGTTGGGGTAAACTGGCAGGTTTCGCTGCTTGCTGGTGGTGCATTGGCAATGTCATCAACTGCGGTGGTGCTCAAACAACTCAACGAACAATCAGAAATGCAATCACGACATGGACGCAACGCGCTCGGTATTTTGCTGTTCCAAGACTTTGCAGCCATTCCTTTTCTGATTATTATTCCTGTATTGGGTGCTAATCTAACTGGTGCGGTTACTGGCGAAAATACGAGTATGTCGCACGAGTTAACTTGGGCATTAGCAAAAGGTATTTTTGCCATTGCTATGCTACTGGTTATAGGTCGAACGTTATTACGCCCACTTTTTCACGAAATTGCTCGTGCTAAATCCAATGAGCTATTCACGCTAACTGTACTCATGGTTGCTATTGCTGCTGCTGCGTTAACGAGTAGTCTTGGCTTATCCATGGCATTAGGTGCTTTTATTGCTGGCATGATGCTGGCAGAAACAGAATTTCGTCATCAAGTTGAATCTGATATTCGTCCTTTCCAAGATGTATTATTAGGATTGTTTTTTATTACTATCGGCATCTTGATTGACTTAGGTGTCGTGTGGCACCACTTAGGATTGATATTACTGCTGACACTAGGATTGATTTTATTAAAAGCATTGGTTGTTGGTTTGCTCGAATATAGTTTTGGCAACAATGCTGGTGTGGCATTACGTACAGCATTAGTTTTGGCGCATGGCGGTGAATTCGGTTTTGCACTATTGTCACTTATGTTTAATCAAAAACTACTACCTGAGCTCGAAGGTCAAGTCTTACTAGCAGCTGCTATTTTTAGCATGATGTTATCGCCTATTTTAATAAAATATAATGGAAAGATAGCCAAAAAACTCATGGCGAATAGCTACAACAAAGATCGTCAGGAACAAGAATTGGCTATTGCCAATGAGTCCGTTCATCTGGATGATCATGTCTTAATTTGTGGTTTTGGTCGTGTTGGTCAAACGCTTGCTCGCTTTCTTAAAAAAGCAAGCATACCTTATATTGCACTCGACATGGATATTGTGCGCATTACTGAAGCAAAACGCGCTGGTGAGCTGGTTTATTATGGCGACTCATCACGTAAAGAAATTTTACATGCTGCGGGCATTGACCGTGCAAAACTGGTCGTCTTGTCTATTTCAGACTTTCATACCTCACTTAAAACCTTGCATCGTGTAAGAGAAATGCGCCGTGATATACAAGTTATGGTCAGAACGCGTGATGAAGCACACTTGAATCAACTTATGGATGCTGGGGCAACAGAAGTCATCCCTGA
>CAMCGI010000128.1 GCA_945874205.1 Francisella tularensis subsp. holarctica | reverse complement strand
GCTTGTGCCGAAACCACTTCGCTAATTGCTGTAACGGCAGCAGCAATATTATCCATCGAGCTATTGATGTTGTTTTTCATTGTTAACAAGTCACCAGCAGCATCAGCATTCACACGGGCATTAAAATCGCCTGCATTCATTTGGTTCATTACGATATTAATATCCGCAATAACACTATGGATACTATTCAATGCTGTTTCTACTAAATCTCGGAACGCCTGCGGAACTTTAGCATCCATACGTATATTAAATTGACCAACATTCAAACCTTGCATGACTTTTTCCAATTCACCCATCATAAATGATACCGAATTAGCAGAACCATTTACACCTGTCTTTAATAGCTCTAAATCCCCAACATAGTTACCCGTCATACGCTGACTAAAGTCGGCATTGGCAATGGCACCAACTACTTTATTAGATTCGGCAATACCTTGCTCTAAAGCTGACAATAACGTGTTCATGCTGTTAGAAACTTCATTAAATTCATCGCGACGACTGGGTAAACGCACATTAAATGACATACTTTTCACTACGCGCCCAATACTGTTAACAATATCTTCGATTGCACCCAATACAGAGCGAATAGTTAGCAGACCTAATACAAGCAACGCCAATAAGACAATAGCAAAAGCGATTGCCGAATGAGTCAGTGCTTCATTAAGGGAAGCATCAATATCATCAATATAAATACCTGTACCAACAATCCATCCCCATGCTGGATATTGACGCACATGCGATAATTTAGGAACAGGATTGGTTGTATTTGGTCTGATCCAATAATAATTTACAAAGCCACTATGGGTGGTACTATTTTTGACTGCATTGACCATATCAATAAAGAGATAGTTACCTTTTTTATCCTGATTAGCAGAGATATCAGTACCATCGAGCTTAGGAACAGTCGGGTGCATAATCATTTTTGGAAACATATCATTAATCCAAAAATAATCCCCATTGCCATAGCGCATACTTTTAACAAAAACAATAGCTTCTTTTTGTGCAGCTTCTTGACTTATTTCGCCAGCAGTCACTTTTTTCTGATAAATGTCTAACTGACTAAAAATACCATCCATTAACTTAGTAAGTTGTTCTTTCTTTTCATCAACCAGTTTCTGATGCAAAGAATTTAGCGCAACACCACCCAACAAGACAAGCCCTAAAATTGCCATTGCAACAAGCATCATCAATCGTGCTTTAATTGTCATCATTATTCCTTATTTGTAACACTTTTTAAGAAATATCAATATATTGTTTTTTATTGCGTTGTATTTCAAGATGTGTGATGTTATCCTCCAAGATTGCATCTGTCAAATTAGCATTGTTTTATTATGGGCATTAAATAACTTTATGACAAATACGCATAAAAGAATAAGCATTACTGCCATAATTTACGTAATTAATGAATTCACGAAGCAAAAACGATAAAAAAATTAAATTTACAGATAAATAAAATTTGTTCATAAAATTTTAACAAAGATTAATCCCTGTTCTTTTCCATCAAAAACTTCTCCATTGCCATTTTTTATTGCTTGCTTATAAGCACAAATGCTAGACTAGCCCAATACACAGTTAACTATAGTTTTTTACATGACCCTATCTCAAAGCCTAGCATGGCTAAGTCAACACTTACCCCCCGAAGAAGCCCATCTTGAAGCAGAGTTACTACTACAACGTGTTTTGGGTGTTAATCGTACTTATTTGCGTAGCCATCCCGAAACAGAATTAACCCCGAGTCACACATCCCAGCTTAATACATGGCTTGAGCGTAGACTCACGGGAGAACCGCTTGCCTATATTTTGGGTGATACTGAGTTTTATGGCGTAACACTTACTGTATCGCCTGCCGTGCTCATTCCTCGTCAAGATACTGAACTACTGGTTGATGCTGCACTCGACTTAATCGCGGATTCGACACCTTACTCCTTACTCGATATGGGAACAGGCTCGGGTGCTATCGCCATTGTCATTGCAACACATAAACGCAAAATACAAATTAGTGCATTAGACAATAGCGCTGAAGCGTTAGCAGTAGCACAAGATAATGCTTGTGCTCATCGACTTACGAATATTCGCTTTATTCATAGCAATTGGTTTAGTAGCTTATTACCCACACAACGATTTGATATGATTGTCAGCAATCCACCTTATATTGCTGACAACGACCCTCATTTAATGCAAAGCAGCCTACCCTTTGAGCCAGCGCAAGCATTGATCAGTGGTGCAGATGGGTTGGATGCGATTCGTCACTTATGCCAAGAAGCACCTAATTGGCTAACCAACGATGGGTGGCTTATTATTGAGCACGGCTATAATCAGGGCGAAGCAGTTCGCGCACTACTCACACAAGCCAACTTCACACAAATTGCCACTCACCGCGACTATGGTAATAATGATCGCATTAGCCTAGGAAAAATACACCATGCTTAATGATATATTAAAAGCGCGTTATGACCGTCAGATTCGTCTTACACAAATCGGACTAGAAGGACAAACGACCCTTACTAACAGCCATGCACTTATTATCGGCATGGGCGGATTGGGTTCTCCTGCCAGTCTCTATTTGGCTGCTGCAGGGGTTGGCAAACTCACGTTAGTTGATTTTGATATCGTCGAAGAAAGTAATTTACAGCGTCAGATTGTACACAGACAAGCAACAATCGGCTTAGCAAAGGTTGATTCTGCCAAAATGACCTTACAGGAAGTTAATCCACACGTTCAAATTAATGCTATCAATGCCTTTTTATCGCCAGAACAATTGTTAACACTATGCCAACAAGCCGATGTCATTGTTGATTGTACTGATAATGGGTTTTCACGAACAGCGATTAATGAAGCGGCAATGATGGCAAAAAAACCATTAGTATCCGCCGCCGCCATTCGTTGGGAAGGGCAATTAAGTGTCTTTGATGGAAGAGACTCGAATGCACCTTGCTACTTGTGTTTCGATCCGCAAGCCAATCAAGGTGGTGAAACTTGCGATGCACAAGGTATTGTCGCACCACTCGTAGGAACGTTAGGGGTGATGCAAGCATTAGAAACTATCAAAGTCCTCTTAGGCAAGGCAAGTTTGATTGGCGAAGTACTGTTGTTTGATGGCTTAACAATGACACAACGCAAATTCAAACTTGCACAAGACTCACACTGCCCTATCTGCAAAGCACGCAAAACACCTATCGAGTCGCTGGTAACCTAGCAGCAGAATTAGAAACAGGTTTTACGACAGGCTTCGCAACGGGTTTTACTGGATCTGGCACTTCATTTTTTTCGATCGTTACGACCACACGACGATTTTGTGCACGACCAATATTAGTATCATTCGCTGACACACTTTCAGCATCGGCACGCCCTGATACTGTTATGAGTTGCTTTTGAACCTCAAAATCTTCAAATAACCGTGCAACCGACGAGGCACGAGCCGATGATAACTCCCAGTTCGATGGAAAAGATACGTTACGAATTGGCACATTATCGGTATGTCCTGTAATGTTAATCTTATTACGATGTTTGGCAAGTTTTTCTGCCATGAGCTCTAACTTAGCTTTAGCATTTTCTTGCAAGCTCGCACGACCACTTTCAAAGGCTTTATCGGAGCGCAACGTAATGATAAAAGATTCTGGCGTTTCTTCTACCGAGGCATCCAATTCTTTTACCATCACTTCAATATCTGACTTGGTTAATGGCTTTAAATCAAGCGGATTGAGCAACACATCACCCTTTAGATCAGGAAGAGGGCTACTTTCAGCAACCCCCTTATCCGATTTATTGTCTGCAAAAGTATCCGCTAAAGCCTGACGATCACCTGGATCCATAATAGAAGACATCCACATGACTAAGAAAAAAACCATCAACACCGTCATTAAATCGGCAAGGGCAATTTTCCAAGCACCACCGTGTGCACCACCACCCTCATCGTCATCATCGCATGAGCTCATTTAATGCTATCCTTACTGATTTTTAACTGGCAATTCATCACGGTACTCTGGTGGCACACGCTGACGACCAATCTCAATCGCTAGATTAGGCGAAACACCATCAGCATATGCTGAAATCGCTGAAGCAGTCATTTCCAATAACATTTTATCTTGACGCAACATGACTTCTAATGCGTGCGTAAACGGACCCACAATCGCAAAAGCAAATAAAATACCATAAAATGTACCCAACAAAGCAGCACTAATAAACTTAGCCGTAATTTCAACAGGTCCACCCACGGTCGACATCGTTAAGATAACACCCATAACCGCTGCCATAATACCAAAACCTGGCAACCAATCCCCTAGTTTGCCAATAATTTTAGGCACTTCTGATGCTGAGCGAAACCAAATAGAAATACGCTTTTCTGCCATATGACTTAATTCATGACCCTTGGGAGGATTCATCAACACATACCCAAAGCAATCAACAATAAAACTCAATAATTCTTTATGTTTTAGCACACTAGGAAAGCGTAAAAAAACATTACTCGAATACGGCTCACTAATATGCTTATCTAATGCCAAAACCCCTTGCGCACGCGAAAGACGAAATAATTCTTCCAACAATGCTAACACCTGAACATACACTTGAACATTCGATTTGTCACCTTGAAAGTAACGCAACGACATAATAAATGTTCGTGTCACAACAGGTATCGGTGCAGCCATAAGAAAAGCGGCTAACGCTGCTCCCAAAATAACAACAAGCTCCGAAGGATGCCACAATTCTCCTAACGGTCCGTGCATAATGGCGAAGCCACCAACAAGTGCACCGATTAAGATTAATAAACCAATTGGTCTTAACCACATATAATTTTGCCTAATAATAACTAACAGTGTTAACGGCAGAGACTATGCCAACTTTAGCTAAGCAATGAACATGCCATTATGAGCCAAGTTCATCAGACTGCAAGCGACCAATAGCACAAGATACAACTGAGCGCACATCAGCAGCAACTGCAGACAAACCAGAAGTGGTTCCTACACGTGGATAGCCTAAGGTAATTAATATTTTTTCAACATCTAACAAACAACTCTCTGGCGCGTCAAAATGAATCTGACCTCGCGCCACATCGACAACAACCTGCGTTACTCCCGCAATTGCTTGCAGTTTTTGGCTAATACGATTAGCGCATCCACTGCATTTAATATTATCACTATCCCACGTAATCATTACTCTTATTACCTGTTACTAACCCAACGTTGTTGCGCTTGCCTCTAATGCTGACAAGTTAACAATGATTTCTTCTGAAAGAGCCACTAATCGTTTTACTTCTTGTTCCATTGCTATCGAGTCTTTATTACGCCGCTGAATATCTAAACTTTCCGATGCCGTCTGGTGTAATTTAAGGCGTACCTCTTCAACTGCTTTATACTCGGGATAAAGTGCGTATTTTGTTTTATGCTCACGCATCCAATTTGAAAGTTCTGTCGCGCTTTCATCAAGTAGTACTGTCACATCTTTATCTTTTTCACTAGAGGTAAGCAAATTAGTCGCTGTTGCAATCCATACGCGCTGCATTCGACGAGCACGTGCAACATTAAAGTCACCAACTGCCACGGTGCGCGTCATATTGAGCTGTTTTGCATCAACTTTAAACACATTCACTGATTCTGATAACGAGTCTGTTGTTTCACGTAACAACTCAGAGGTTGCTGCTAACTCTTCGCTA
>CAMCGI010000127.1 GCA_945874205.1 Francisella tularensis subsp. holarctica | reverse complement strand
AGATAGGATACCATTTGCTTTCGATAGCGGTTGGGTCGTAATGCTTGTCCATGTGTGTCAATTTTCGATTGTGTAAATTGTGCCATTATAGCATGGACAAGTGGTGCAAGTCGTTTTTGGGTTTTGCTTAAAGTTCGTGAATTTGGTTACGTTGATCTCGACCTTTATATAGACGCAAGTGTTTACGTGCCATCGTCATCGCATCAGTTATGTCTTGTGTACCTGGATAAAATAAAATACCAGTAATGGTGCAACCTTCGATATATTCACCAGTTGTTTTATGTCTGAGCTGTGTGCCAGCAATGGTTTTTCGTGCTTGTTCAGCAATTTGTGCTAATTGTTGTTCGCCTTCTCCCGTGAAAATAGTAAACTCATTATCACCTGTGCGATAACAGTTTTGCTTACCTGCCAGTGCACTAATCGTTCGTGCAATAAAGCGAATAATATTTTCTGCAGCTAAAGCACCAAGGTTTTGTTGAATAACTGCAAAATGGTCAACATCAATAATAAGAATTGGCGGAATATTACCTAAAGGGCTTATTTTTTCAAAATACTGCAATAGTTTTTTTGCATTATAAAGCTTAGTAATAGGATCTCGAAAATTAAAATCGATGCTCTTTTTTGCTTTTTCACCAATGGCTGTTAATAACACTTGCGTCTTTTGATGTGACTGGCTAATATGATCATTCTCTTTTTTTAGAGCAGAGAGTTGTTTTGAAGTAATTCCCTCTTCAATCATCTTGGCATGATTGCTGATGTTTTCACTTAATCCTGTTAAAGTTATACTGAGGCTGTTATAAGCATGATTAAGGTCTTCATCAAAATCATTCATGTCTGTACATTGTTGCTTAATTAAGCCGTGATAAAGCCGAAACCCCAAAATATCATGCCACTTTCCACCATCTGCTAACACTTTGTTAATATCTTCAATTAAAGGATGGTTTTCGTTTAAGTAGTACTCATACCATACAAGATAGTTAATCGGGGTAGGCGTAATAGTGTGTTCTACAAAAGCGGCTTGTATTTTATTAAAAATATCTTTTGCACGTGAGCTGCTAGCAAGATAGTGTTCCATGATATTTATCCTAGGTCTTAGTGCTGTTCTATTTGTTTTTCACTGATAATTATATCATTTTTAACTCTGGTTTAAGTCCTTGTTGTAAGTAGTTTTTCCAATGTGTTCTGCTTTGTACAACTGAATCAGGCAGTATAATTTCAATAAGACGATGATAATCCGTTAGCTGTGTTAATGATAGTGCATTGTCTGTTAAATTAAGCAGAATATCCCCTTGTGGGGGGATAGTCTTTGTGCTGATTTGAATAAGTGAAGGACAGAGTGCATTGTCCAAATTGTGTGCTAAAAAAGCGGTGGGTGCTAGTGTCCAAATTGCATCATCAAGTTCTTTTGCAAGTTGAATATCTGGACAGTAAATAGTCAGAGGGCGTTGATGTCTATCACTTAGTGTGCATAAACGGAGAATAAAATTATCCCGCGCATTATTATCATTAAGTTGATAAAACCAAATTTCATTCAGTGACATCAGCTTCTTCCATTGTGGCTGTTGTTTTTTGTGATTGATTAACGAGGTATTGCATAATTAAAGGAACTGGGCGACCACTTGCGCCTTTTTTAGCACCTGATATCCATGCCGTACCTGCAATATCTAAATGTACCCAAGGCGTATCGTTTTCGATAAAGCGTTTTAAGAAACACCCAGCTGTAATTGTACCTGCTTCGCGTCCACCGATATTACCCATATCAGCAAAGTTTGATTTAAGTTGTTCGTCATATTCATCCCATAAAGGCAAACGCCATACAGGGTCGTAGCTATGATCGCTCGCTTTTTTGATAGCACGTTGTAAATTGTTATTATTCCCCATCATGCCACTTGTATGACTACCCAGCGCAACAATAACAGCACCTGTCAGTGTTGCCATATCAATAATTTGAGCGGGTTTATATTCACGTTGTGTCCATGTTAACGCATCACATAGAATCAAACGACCTTCAGCATCGGTATTTAAAATCTCTATCGTTTGACCACTCATGCTTGTGACGACATCACCTGGGCGAGAAGCATTGCCCGCAGGCATATTCTCTACAGCCGGGACAACACCAACAAGATGAATAGGTAGCTTGAGTTCAGCAACAGCTTGCATTACACCTAGTACGGTTGCTGCACCACACATATCAAATTTCATTTCATCCATACCAGCACCAGGTTTTAAGCTAATACCGCCTGAGTCAAATGTTACTCCTTTACCTACAAGGGCAATCGGTGCACCTTTAGCGCCTTTGTATTCTAGTGCAATTAAACGAGGTGAAGCCGTTGCTCCTTGTGCAACCGCAAGTAAGCTTCCCATGCCTAACTTTTCCATATCGGCACGTTTTAGAATAGTACATTTTAGTTTGTGCGTCTTAGCAAGTTTTTTAGCCTGTGCAGCAAGACTTTCTGGATTAAGAATATTGGGTGGTAAATTACCTAATGTACGTGTGAGAGCCATACCCATGGCGGTAGCTTGTCCTTGTGCCACAGCTTGTTCAGCCGCATCGCCTAAACCAAGGCTTGGTAATGTTAGGGTAATAAATGCAGGTGCTGTTTCTTTGGCTGCTTTTCCTCGGCTTGAGTCATCATAACGATATAGGCTATTTTGAAAAATCAGGGCAGCATGAATGAGTTTTTGCGTGTTATTAACATCAACGACATCAAGATTAGGAAGCATACAGTGTACATTGGTATGCTGTGTTGTTTGGCATTTGCTAGCAGCAGTTTCTAAAAGCTCACGGTAGTGACGTAATGTTAGCGGTTTATCACCAATACCAACTAATAATAAGTTAGGATTGCGACTATTTGCACGTGGCAATAGACTGGTGTCTCCTTTTTTACCACTAAGTAATCCTTCTTTTAACAATTGTGATAACTGACCCTTACGTATCAAATCTTGTTCAGAAAATGCGTGTGGTTGCGTATCGTTGCTGCTAACGCTAATAATCAGTAAATCAGTTGAGTTTGGTTTGCTGTCAAAGTTAATGCTGAGTTTATTCATGATGATTGATGATCCTGTTTTGTTTTACTTACAATACTCATTTTTTTAACAATTCACAAGAATTTATAAAAAAACTTCGGTTAATAGTAAGTGTTGTTGCTGGTATTCAAATAAAGACTGTCTTGCTACTAATATTTCTGTTGGTATTTGTGCTGGCCAATGAGACCAATAATTAGCTGGACATAAACTAAATTGAAAAGGGGTTCTTTTTAGCGTTTTTTGTTTGGCTAGCCATAATCCTAAAGGGTGTTCACCTAGTGTTCTAATATCGCTAAAAGCATGTTTTCCTTGTAAAAACTCAGTTTTTTGTTCATGTTGATATAGCGGAATAAAACTACGTGCGTAAAGCATGGTTTTGTCCTGACAATTAAGCAAAACTACACGTACCCAGCCAGAAGTATTTTGTGCTAGAGCAAGCGTGTTCGCTTCATCTGGTAATATTTGTCCAAAATCTTCAAATAACGTTTGGACTTGCATGGGCGCACCACACTGTGCTGTCAGTTTGAGTGTTAATAAGCCACGAGTGGATAAGAGTAGTCTTGTCTGAGTCGCGATTTCTTGTGGTGCTGTTACTTCCCAGCGCGGTATTAATGGTGTCTTCATTGTATTTATTTTAACAGAATCATAAAATATCAGCACAGTCTATTGACGAAAAGTGCTATTGTCTGTAAAATTGGCAGTCTATTGTATATGGCTATGTAGCTCAGTCGGTTAGAGCACAGCACTCATAATGCTGGGGTCACAGGTTCGAATCCCGTCATAGCCACCAAACACTAAAATCAACCCGCTTCAACGCGGGTTTTTTTGTGTCATAAATTTACTAAACGCAATGCATTAAACGGGATAAAAATATTTTATGCTGCGCTTTTCTTACTACCTTCCATTTTTTGTTTTTATGTAAAATGATCGGGAATGATACATTCTCTGAAGTTCATTGTGTGAAAGTTAATATTACAACATTGCTTTGGCTTATTATTTGCTGTGCATAAGTAATATTATATAGCGGGGGTGGGTATTGTGTTTGGTTTGTTTAGTCGTAAAAAACAGCAAGAACAGTTATCAGAAATTCAGCGTTTAAAAGCAGATAATGCCTTTTTAAATCAACAAATTGAAAAGCTTAACGAGCAGTTGCAAAAAAAAGAGCAAAAAACGACGATTAAAAATAAGGGTGACTGCGCAGATGCTGATATAGCGAATGATGAATTCAATCAATCGCTTGGTATTTATGCAAATAGTATTGCCCTGATGCAAAAAGCACTACATGATTTGCATCAGGGTACGCTTAATGATCATCTACCAATATTAGAATCTAAAAGTAAATCAGAAGTAACGCGTGATAATGTGCGCATGATTACCAATGGTATGAGTAATTTAAGTTCAGATATGCAAGATGCAGCACAGATGATTAATTCATTAAATACACGTGCTGCTGAGGTGGGTGGAATTATTGGCATTATTGCCGAAATTTCTGAGCAGACGAACCTACTGGCATTAAATGCTGCTATTGAAGCAGCCAGAGCGGGTGAAGCTGGGCGTGGGTTTGCTGTTGTAGCAGATGAGGTTAGAGGCTTATCACTCAAAACGGCACAAGCGACTGCCAATATTGCTGGTTTAATTAAACAAATTCAGGAAGAGGTTTCGTACTCCCAAAAGCATATTGAACAAGCCACATCGCGTTCTGTCTCACTAAGTAAAGTTGGTAATAATGCCGAGCAATCACTAACTGATCTAATTGCTATCACAGAGGGTATGAAAAGTTTAATTAATGCAGATACGCTAAGAATGTTTGTTACGACTGCAAAAATGGATCATTTAGCATTCAAAATGGATATTTATAAAGCATTTATTGGATTAAAACCCATGAAGGTTAGTGATATTACAACTGATCATAATTGTGAATTAGGCAAGTGGTATTATCATGGTGCTGGGGTTAAATGCTATTCCAAGTTAGACGGTTATAAACAAGTACAAACACCTCATCGCCTTATCCATGATACGGCAGCACAGGTGCTAGTTTTGTTAGAAAAAGATAACAAAGTAGGTGCTGCCAAAGCATTAAAAGAGATGGAGCAAGCAAGTTTAGATGTTCTAAAATTTTTAGAGAACATCGCCCTTGCTGGTTATGAGCATAAACACGTTTTATGTGAGCTTGGTAAAGATGACAATTATATTATCCGTTAGTTTAATAAAATTAATGTTTGCGCTGTACGATATAATCACACAACTCACTTAATAAGCTAGCATGTAACTGAGAGCGTGCTAATGCTTCGCGAGCGAGCGAGGCGTGCGCAAGTGCTGCTTGAGTTGCTTCAGCTAATCCAAGTAGTTGCACAAAAGTGGTTTTGCCATTGCGAGCATCTGAACCTTGAGGCTTACCCAATGTTGTAGAGGGTTGTGTTACATCTAAAATGTCATCTTGAATTTGGAATGCAAGCCCTAGGTGTGCCGCATAAACATCAAGTGTATGCAGTGTTTTTTCAGAAGTTTGTGTCGAAGCAATTCCCCCCAACGCAACAGCAGCTTCAATTAATGCCCCTGTTTTCTGTTGATGCAATTCACGCAGTTCTTTTTCGGTTAGAAGGGTATTTGTGGCAAGAATGTCGCGCATTTGTCCAGCAACCAT
>CAMCGI010000126.1 GCA_945874205.1 Francisella tularensis subsp. holarctica | reverse complement strand
CCATTGGTCCATCTCTGGGTGCTGAAAATATCGAAAAAGGCATTTTATCGATTGTGATGGGTTTCGTTGCAGTGTTAATCTTTATGGCTTGGCGTTACCGTTTATTTGGTATGTATGCCAATATTGCCCTCATGATGAACGTTTTTATTATTATGGCGTTATTAAGCGGTTTGCAAGCTACCTTAACATTGCCTGGTATTGCAGGTATTGTATTGACAATGGGGATGGCAGTAGATGCCAACGTGCTCATTAACGAACGTATTCGTGAAGAGTTGCGTAATGGTCACACTACCTTTGCTGCCATTCAAGCGGGTTACGATAAAGCATTTTGGACAATTGCTGACTCGCATGTCACGCAATTGTTAGCAGCGTTATTATTGTTTGCATTTGGTTCAGGTCCGATTAAAGGGTTTGCTGTTACCTTAACAATCGGTGTGATTACGTCGATGTTTACTGCTTTGATGGTATCTCGTTTGCTAGTGCATTGGACTTATAGCAACCATAAAACATCGCGCTTGTCTGTGTAATTGGCGATTAAGGAAAATAGATTATGTTTGGAATTAAACTATACGATACCAATATTCGCTTCATGCACTATCAAAAGTTATGGATGTGGATGTCTTTAATCATTACTTTATTCTGTTTAGTCGGTATTGGTATTAAAGGCTTTAACTTTGGTATCGACTTTACAGGTGGACTAGCTGTTGAAGTAGCTTATCAAAATCCAGTTGAGTTAGAGCCAATTCGTACGGCGCTTGCTAATAATGGCTTTGAGCAAGCTGTTGTTCAACATTTTGGCTCAACACACGATGTCATGATTCGTGCAGCGGCACAAGCAGGTGTTAGTGCGCAAGCCTTAACTGAAAAAATGGTATCGGTCATCGCTATTTCAGATAATCCTTCTAGTATTAAGCGCACTGAATTTGTTGGACCGCAGGTGGGTGATGAGTTGGCGAGTGATGGCGTAATGGCATTATTGGCTGCTTTTATTATTATTACCATGTATGTTGCCTTACGTTATGAAGTGCGCTTTTCGTTGGGTGCGATTTTGGGTGTATTACATGATGCAACCATTGTAGCTGGCTTGTTCGCTTGGTTTGGTTGGTTGGTTGATTTAAGTGTATTAGCAGCGTTATTAGCGGTGATTGGTTATTCAATTAACGATACCATCGTTGTTTTTGACCGTGTACGTGAAAACTTCCGTACACAGCGTGGCTATTCACCAGCACAGGTTATGGATTCTGCATTAAATCAGACCTTATCACGTACCACGATGACTTCATTTGTTACCTTATTGGTGGTGATTGTGTTGTTCTTTACTGGGGGTGAAGCACTACACTTATTCTCATTAGCGATGATTATTGGTATCGTCGCAGGTACTTATTCTTCAATTTATGTTGCCAGCTCATTAGCGTTAGGGTTAGGTATTACACAGGAAGATTTAGTTCGTAAAGATAAGGGTAAAGATAAGAAAGCGGTTGAAGAAGATTTAAAAGCTGACTTTTTGAAAAAAGAGCAAGCACGAGGTTTAGCATGAGTTTAATTGAATGGCAAAGTGAAATTGATCGCCGTCGTACTTTTGCGATTATTTCACATCCTGATGCGGGCAAAACAACCGTTACCGAAAAGTTATTACTATTCGGGGGTGCAATTCAGTTAGCTGGGACGGTTAAAGGTCGAAAAGCGGCACGCCATGCCACCTCAGATTGGATGGCATTAGAAAAGGAGCGTGGTATTTCGGTGACCTCATCAGTGATGCAGTTCCCTTATCGTGATGCGATTATCAACTTGCTTGATACCCCCGGTCACGAGGATTTTTCGGAAGATACTTATCGTACCCTCACAGCCGTTGACTCAGCATTAATGGTTATTGACTGCGCCAAGGGCGTAGAGGATCGTACTGTTAAATTAATGGATGTTTGTCGTCTGCGTGATACGCCTATTTTGACCTTTATCAACAAGCTTGACCGTGAAGGTCGTGAAGTATTGGACTTGCTTGACGAAGTCGAAAGTGTACTTAAAATTCAGTGTGCTCCGATTGTCTGGCCTATTGGTATGGGTAAGCGTTTTAAGGGAATTTATCACCTGCTTAACGATAGTATTCGTTTATTCGAAAATAGCAGTAATGATAAAGCCAGTGAAGGACACATTATTCAAGGAATTAATAATCCTGAACTAGATACTATTTTAGGCGAACAAGCTGAAGAGTTGCGTATGGAAGTCGAACTGGTTAAAGGGGCAAGTACACCGTTTAACCTAGCTGATTTTATGGCAGGGAAATTGACTCCTGTTTATTTTGGTTCTGCAATTAATAACTTTGGCTTGCAAGAGTTGCTTGATGCTTTTGTTGACTTTGCGCCTAAGCCTGCGGGTCGTGATGGTTCTGTTCGTTTTGTCGAGCCGAGTGAAGATAAATTGACAGGTTTTGTGTTTAAAATTCAAGCGAATATGGATCCACAGCATCGCGATCGTATTGCTTTTATGCGATTGGTTTCTGGTCGTTACGAAAAAGGCATGAAGTTGCTACAAGGACGCACCAATAAAGAAATAAAAATTGCACAAGCGATTACCTTTATGGCAAACGCGCGTGAAGGGGTAGAAGAAGCCTTTGCGGGAGATGTTATCGGTATTCATAACCATGGCACGATTCAAATTGGAGATACCTTTACTCAAGGCGAAATTCTTAAATTTACAGGTATCCCCAATTTTGCACCTGAGTTGTTCCGTCGTGCGCGTTTGCTCGATCCAATGAAAATGAAAGCCTTGCAAAAAGGACTAACACAATTATCAGAAGAGGGTGCAACGCAATTATTCCGTCCATTACTAAATAATGACCTCATTTTAGGTGCAGTAGGAACGCTGCAGTTCGATGTGGTAGCACATCGTTTGCAAGATGAATATAACGTTAAGTGTTTATTTGAAGGGGTTAGTGTCGCTACAGCGCATTGGGTCGAGGGTGATAAAGTCGAGATCGAAAAACTCTTAGCAAAATCGAAAGATAACCTAGCCTACGATGCTGCTGGTTACCTGTGTTATCTTGCACCGTCACGTGTAAATTTAAGCTTAACTAAAGAGCGTTGGCCAAATTTACAATTTACTGCTACACGTGAACATTAGGATGCAATTTTGTGCATTTGTTGACTTTAAATACTTGTAACGCTAATTCCCCTTCAGTGGTAACTATCGGTAATTTTGATGGCTTGCATCTGGGGCATCAGCAGTTAATCGAAGCTGTTAAGCAGCAAGCGCAGGCTTCGGATGCTGCCAGTGCTGTGGTTTTATTTGAACCACAACCGCTCGAATTTTTATGTTCTAGCTGTGCGCCACCACGCTTAATGAGTTTGGGTGAAAAATTGCATGGATTACGTCAGCTGGGTGTGCATCGTGTTGGTTTAGTGCGTTTTGATGCTTGTTTTGCCAAATTTTCGCCAGAGCAATTTGTGCAGGCAGTATTAGTTGATAAGTTGCATAGCGTGGGCGTTTGGATTGGTGATGATTTTCGTTTTGGTTATCAGCGTGCAGGTAATGTCGAAGTATTAAAACACTTGGGAGAGCAGCAAGGTTTTTCTGTTGCACAAACCCCCAGTTTTACCTTAGATGGTCGGCGATTATCTTCAACGTGGTTGCGTGAAAAGTTAGCACAGGCTGATATGACGCAAGCTGCACAAGTCCTTGGGCGACCTTATTCTATTCGTGGGCGTGTCGTGCATGGTCAAAAATTGGGTAGAACAATTGGTTTTCCAACGTTGAATATTGTTTTTCGTCAAAAACCAGCCGTGTTAGGTGTTTTCGTGGTTCGTATTCATGGGTTAGACGGACGTGTTTTGACGGGGGTTGCCAATATTGGGCAAAGACCAACGCTTGATGGTCAGCAACATCGACTTGAGGTTCATGTTTTTGACTGGCAAGGTGATGTATATGGTGCAAGAGTTACCATCGAATTATGTCATCAATTACGTGCAGAGCAAAAGTTTATGAGTTTAGATGCACTAAAAAATCAAATTCAGCAAGATGTAGCATACGCTAAAGCATGGTATTTGGGTCAATTGTAGCTTTTTGATAAATATTTGTTAATTTAACGTAAAAATGATTTTACTGTCTCCCTAATTAGGATACACTAGCTGTAATTGTTGTTCGGCATGTAGCCGTCAACACCTCTTGTTCGCATAGCATCGGCGAGTGAGTGGTTTATTCCAGATGCTGATTATTGAGATATAGATATGCAATTATATGTAGGTAACTTACCTTACACAATTAGCGAAGATGATTTGCGCCAAATGTTTGCTGCTTACGGCGAAGTTACTCGTGCTACGATTATTAAAGATCGTGAAACAGGTCGCTCTAAGGGCTTCGGTTTTGTTGATATGCCAGAACAAGGTCAAGGCGAAGCTGCGATCAATGCATTAAACAATGCAGACATGAAAGGTCGCCCATTGAAAGTGAACGTTTCTGAGCCTAAGAAAGATGCGCCACGTCCAGCTTTCCAACGTCGTCCTTCGTACTAATTTTTAATTAGTATCTAAGTGATAGATGTAAACCCTGTTTCGGCAGGGTTTTTTTATTGCCTAAACTTGGCTTAATAATCGTTGTGTCTGGTAAAATAGCAGTAATATTTTTGCCGCAACACTGAGCGCTTCCATGACTGATTATAAACTGACCCTAAATCTTCCCGATACTGCCTTTCCAATGCGTGGTGATTTGCCAAAACGCGAACCAGAACGCCTAAAAAAATGGAAAGATGTATCGCTTTACGCTCAAATCAATGCTGCACGTCAGGGTTGTCCTAGTTTTATTTTGCATGACGGTCCACCTTACGCCAATGGTGATATTCATATTGGTCATGCGGTCAATAAAGTACTAAAAGATATGATTGTTAAATCGAAGGTCTTATCTGGTTTTCGTGCGCCCTATATTCCTGGTTGGGATTGTCATGGGTTGCCGATTGAATTGAACGTCGAGAAAGCAGAAGGTAAAGTAGGCACTAAGCTCGATGCGCGTGGATTTCGTCAAGCGTGTCGTGATTATGCGGATACGCAAGTTGCCCGTCAAAAAGCGGACTTTCAGCGTTTAGGTGTGCTGGGTGACTGGGATCAGCCGTATTTAACGAAAGATTTCAGTTTCGAAGCTAATCAGTTGCGTGCATTAGCAAAAATTGTGGATAACGGACACGTTTATTTAGGCTTAAAGCCTGTCTATTGGAGTATTGGTGCGCAATCAGCATTAGCAGAAGCTGAGGTTGAGTATGCTGATAAACGCTCTAATGCGATTGATGTACGTTTCGTGCTAGCTGACAGTGAAGCGTTATTTAGTCGTTGGAATGCAACCCATCTTGTTCGGGGAGAGGGGCAGGTTTCTGTCGTGATTTGGACAACGACACCGTGGACATTGCCTGCTAATGAAGCTGTATCGCTTAATCCAGAGTTAGAATATGCACTAGTTCAAGTAAGCATCACTGATCAGCCAGAGCGTTTGGTTGTTGCCTTGGGTTTGCTTGAGTCGGTTATGGGACGTTATGGTATTGTTGATTATCGTGTCTTGGCGACAGGGACAGGCTTAGCGTTAGAAGGGCTGATGTTAGCGCATCCATTTTTAGATAAGCAAGTGCCAATTATTGTCGGTGATCACGTGACGTTAGATGCGGGTACGGGTGCTGTGCATACTGCACCGGCACATGGTGTCGAAGATTTTCAAGTAGGCTTAAAGTACGATTTACCCG
>CAMCGI010000125.1 GCA_945874205.1 Francisella tularensis subsp. holarctica | reverse complement strand
CACACGATGTGATTGCAACGCAGGATTAGCTGTCAGCTTAGAAGTATGTTTTTGCTGACGATTGATTTTCATGCGATAATTGCCTTTTATTTATTATGTAGCGATGCGTTCGAGTATATGTGCTAACGCTGCTGCAGGATCGGGGGCGCGTGTAATAGGACGCCCAACAACCAGATAGTTCGCACCTGCAGCAATAGCAGCCTCTGGTGTTAAAATACGCGTTTGATCATCTTTCGCGCTTTCTGGTAAACGAATTCCAGGGGTAATTAACTTAAAATCTGATCCTAGATTGTTGCGCAACACACCCGCTTCCTGTGCTGAAGAGACCACACCATCCAATCCACAAGATTGTGCTAAAGCAGCCAAATGTTCCACCATCGTGCCAGCACCTGACATATAACCAATTTCGATCAGTTCTTCATCAGATAAGCTAGTGAGAATAGTAACTGCAATGAGCAATGGACGTTTTTGATGCTTTTCTAATGCCTCACGCGCTACTGTCATCATTTTACGACCACCAGTAGCATGAACATTAACCATCCAAACACCCAAACGTGCCGCAGCATCCACCGCAGCCGCAACGGTATTAGGAATATCATGGAATTTTAAGTCTAAAAAAACCTCAAACCCTAAATCTTGAATAGACTCAACCAACTGAGGACCAGACTGCGTAAATAACTCTTTACCAATTTTAATACGACAGTCTTTAGGAGATAAAGTTCTAGCACAGTCTAATGCCGCAGAGGCTGTTGCAAAATCAAGTGCGACGAGAATAGGGGAAGCAGTTGTCATCATTTTCTCACAAATAAGCATGTTAGGCGCGAGACCCAGTCACTCAACTAAAACTCCCGCCATAAAATGGTTCGATACATCAATGCAAATAATTAATTAGCACCAACAAGCGCAACTGTTGCACGACTTTGATCGACATTGTCTTTTAACTCTTTACCTGGCTTAAAGTGCGGAACGCGCTTACTTGGTAAAGAAACAGATGCGCCTGTTTTTGGATTACGACCAACACGAGGCTTACGGTGATGCAAGGTAAAACTACCAAAGCCACGAATTTCAATACGCTCATCGGCAACTAAAGCATCGGTAAGCGTTTCTAAGATTAAATTAACAGCCAACTCAATATCCTTTGCAAGAACTTGGTTTTGACGGCGTGCAATTAAATCGATCAGTTCTGATTTTGTCATAATGGTTCTGATTTCTTTTTGGTTACAATTAATTGGTATCTATATTCTTTTGCCTTGACGCTAAAAACATGGATAGCAAAAAACAGAATATAAATCTGCTAGATACACCAGCATTAAGCCGGTGCATCTAGCGATTATTGACGAGCGCAAAATATGAAACTTTACGCCCAGCTCAATTCTAAATAATTAGAACTGACCTTTTAACAAATCACCTAAGGTGTTGCTTGTAACAGCAGTATTGTTAAAGCCTTTCATTGCTTCAGCCTGTTCAGCTTCATCTTTCGCACGAACAGAAATCTGAATCGCACGTGTTTTACGATCAACGTTAGTAACGCGAGCAGTAACCTTGTCACCTACTTTCAATACATCACGCGCATCATTAACACGCTCAGAAGAGATTTCTGATGCACGTAAATAAGCTACAACGTCAGACGCTAATTCAACTTCAGCACCTTTTTCGTCAACAGAAGTTACAACACCTGTAACCACAGCACCACGACTTACTTCAGCAGTAAATGTACTGAATGGGTCTTGTTCTAACTGTTTTAAGCCTAAAGAAATACGTTCGCGCTCTGGATCGATTGCAAGAATCGTTGTCGTTAACTCATCGCCTTTCTTGAAGTCACGAATGGCTTCTTCGCCAGTCTTGTGCCAAGAAATATCTGTCAAGTGAACCAAACCATCAATACCGCCATCTAAACCGATGAAGATACCAAAGTCAGTGATTGACTTGATTTTACCAGTGATCTTATCACCTTTATTGAACTGAGTACCGAAAGACTCCCAAGGATTCATCTGGCACTGTTTCAATGACAACGAAATACGACGACGTTCTGTGTCAACATCCAATACGCGAACCTTAACTTCTTGACCCAAATGAACAACCTTAGATGGGTGAATGTTACGGTTAGTCCAGTCAAGTTCAGAAGTATGAACCAAACCTTCCACGCCTTCTTGGATTTCAACGAAAGCACCGTAGTCAGTTAAGTTAGCCACTTTACCAGTTACTTCTGAATTTGGTGGGAATGCTGCTGCAATCTTGCTCCAAGGATCAGCTTCTAACTGCTTCATGCCCAATGATACGCGGTTACGCTCACGGTCAAACTTAAGTACTTTAACATCCACTTCATCGCCCACGTTAAGGACTTCTGAAGGATGATTAATACGACGCCAAGCGATGTCAGTAATGTGTAATAGACCATCAATACCGCCCAAATCAATGAACGCACCGTAGTCAGTAAGGTTTTTAACCACACCTTTAACATGAGAACCTTCGTCAAGATTTTTGAGCAATTCATCACGTTCAGCACTGCTTTCAGCTTCAATAACCGCACGACGAGAAACAACCACGTTGTTACGCTTACGATCTAACTTAACCAGTTTCAATTCGATTTCTTTACCTTCTAAAAAGCCAAAGTCACGAACTGGACGCGTGTCAACTAAAGAACCTGGTAAGAAACCACGGATACCGTGTACATCAACCGTCAAACCACCTTTAACTTTACCTGTTACCAAGCCGTTAACGATATTATTTTCAGTTAATTGTAATTCTAACCAATCCCAAGTACTTGCGCGTTTTGCTTTTTCACGAGAAAGTTTTGTTTCACCAAAACCGTCTTCGATTGCTTCAACAGCAACATCAACTTCATCACCAATAACAACTTCTAATACACCTTTGTCATCCATAAATTGCTTGATTGCAATCGCAGATTCTGACTTCATGCCAGCATCAACGTAAACAAAGTCATTGGTAATTTTAGTGACAGTACCCTTAATCAAGGCACCAGGCTGAACAAACGAAGTTTTGAGGGATTCCTCAAAAAGCGAAGCAAAAGATTCCATGTATAAATCTCAATATCAATATCAAGCCGTTGTTTGGTTATTATTCTTGCGGGAGTGAGAATAACCAACGGGTCTGGTTTATTAAATAGCTTGTTTCCTGCTCACAAGCTTATTATCAATCCAAGCAACTGCTTGGTTGAATACATTATCAGCGGACAAATACGAGGTATCAATAACCAACGCATCTGCTGCTGCAATCAAGGGTGCAACGGAACGATTGCGGTCGCGATCGTCCCGTTCTTTAATCTCTTGAGTTATCTGATCAATATTAGCATCTAACCCTTGGTTTTTCAACTGTTTTACGCGACGTTCTGCACGAACTTGTGCACTTGCCTCTAAAAACAACTTAGCTGACGCATCAATAAAGACAACTGTGCCCATATCACGACCATCAGCAACCAAGCCTGGTGCTTGCGCATAATCCTGCTGAAATACCAATAATGCAGCACGAACGGCTGGAATAGCAGCAACCTGTGATGCCAAAGCGGCAACCGTTTCGGTGCGAATGGTATCAGTTACATCTTGTGTTTCTAACCAGATTTTACTATCAACAAAACGCACGGGTAAATGACGCGCAAGCGTAATCAGTGCATCACTTTCTAAAGATAAGCCTTGCTGATTGGCAGCCAAACCCAATACACGATACAACGCGCCACTATCTAAAAAGCGAAATCCATAATGTGCCGACAAACGAGCACATAAAGTCCCCTTGCCAACACCACTGGGACCATCAACCGTAATAACAGGAACGACTAAGCTCATGCAGGCATTTCCTGACGAATTGTCAACCCCAAACCTGCTGAAAGCTCAACAAAGCCTGGGAAAGACGTATTAACGTTAGCACAATCATCAATCAACACTTCACCAGAATCAACGCGCAATGCAGCAACCGCACTTGCCATCGCAATACGATGATCACCATAACTATTAATCGGCGCGCTGGGTGCGCTCAGTTGTCCACCATCGATAATACAACCATCTTCTGTTGGCACAGCAGAAATCCCCATGGCTTGCAAAGCGTTTGCCATCACGGCAATGCGGTCAGACTCTTTCACACGCAACTCTTCTGCGCCTGTTAATACAGTACGACCCTGAGCACAAGCGGCAGCAACGAATAGCACTGGGAATTCATCAATCGCTAAGGGTACTAAATTTTCTGGAATATCAATTCCCTTAAGATTAGCACTACGAATACGAATATCGGCAACGGGTTCACCACCCACTTCTTTTTCATTACTCAGCGTGATATCAGCACCCATTAAGCGCAGAATATCAATGACACCTGTTCGCGTTGGGTTAATGCCCACATGCAATAACGTAATATCTGAATGTGGCGCAATGCTTGCCGCCACCATAAAAAATGCTGCCGATGAAATATCAGCAGGTACATCAATATCAGTTGCTGTTAATTTTCCGCCACCGACCAGACTCATGCTGTTACCGACAGTCTTTACATCATAACCAAAACCGCGCAACATACGTTCCGTATGATCGCGTGTTGGTGCTGGCTCAGTAACCGTCGTTACACCCTCGGCATACAAGCCTGCCAATAACACACAGGATTTAACCTGCGCCGATGCCATCGGTAAATCATACTCAATGCCTTTTAAGCCAGCACCGCCATGGATCACCAGCGGTGGCAAGCCTTTTTCACCCTGACTATCGACTTGAGCACCCATTAACGCCAAGGGTGTAGTAACACGTTTCATAGGACGTTTACTTAATGAAGCATCACCAATTAGGGTACTATCAAAAGATTGACCTGCTAAAATACCACACATCAAACGCATGGCAGTTCCTGAGTTACCCATATCTAAAGGTGCTATCGGTGCTACTAGCCCACGCAAACCAACACCTTTAATCGTGACTTTGCCATCGTTAGGATCAGTAATATCAACGCCCATCGCTCTAAATGCTTTTAGCGTATTCAGACTGTCTTCACCTTCCAAAAAGCCAGTTACGTGCGTTGTACCATCTGCTAAAGCACCGAGCATAATACTACGATGTGACATAGACTTATCACCAGCAACGCGTGCTGAACCTGTTAATGTTCCGCCTGCTTTAACGATATAACGAATATTAGAACCGTGACTCATCTGTCATTCTCCAAGAGATGAATAGGGAAAAGGAACGCACTATGTGCGAAAAAAACATTTTAACACGATTGGAATCGCTAAAGGCATCAGTCCGTACAGACGGGAATAAAACAAAACGATGCCCATCTCTTTTCCTCACCTACTTATTTTCGTTTACGCTTGCATCGACTTTCTTTCACTCAAAAACTGTTGAAAGGCTTCGGCGGTCATCGGTTTACTTAACCAATAGCCGTTCCATTAAACTTATCCAAACCTAACCATAGTTAAGTTTAGTGTTAACTTCCTGCTTCATAGGGGCTGGTTTCGTTTTGCTCTTGCGAACAGAACCAGAGCCTTCCCCTCCACAGGCAAATACGGTAGAACTTACCGCGTAATTAGCTTCGCTGTTACGCTGCGCTAAAACGGCTAAACTAATAGCCGCATTCAAATCTCGGTCGTGATGTGTATGGCAGTTTGGACATTCCCATTTTCTTGTAATAATACTTGCCACCGCTCATTATACAACTAATTTCTTTCGGGCTGCATAGTTAGAATCGTTAATTAAAAGAAGATAAAGTCGTATTAAATCGATAACCAACATTACGT
>CAMCGI010000124.1 GCA_945874205.1 Francisella tularensis subsp. holarctica | reverse complement strand
CCACTTGCATAAAAAGAACCTGGTTGCTGTACATGGTTCAGCAAAGAAGTGAGCTCTTTCGTTATGTTCATCATATTTTATTAATACCTTTATTATGCTACGCACTGCAGCTATTTTTAATTTTAAATCAACCGAATACCTGTTTGCATGACTTGCTGAGTCACGAGTTTAATGGATTGTTGCGTTGATTGTGTTACTAAATCAACAGGAATATCTAGCACATCCTCTATTGCAGAACGTAGTTTGAGTTTGAGCGTCAATAAGGCTTGCACACTGTCAGGCGATAGCAGACACAAATCAACATCACCACCTTTAGCGTCATCATTCATCCGAGAGCCAAACAGCCACAATTGCCAGTCAGTTAATACGCCATCGACACAATGATGGGTTGTTTGTTTAATTTGCTCAATTTGGTCAGGCGTTAGGCGCATGATTACTTTTTAATTTCTGTACATTTGTTTTGATTTGCTACATCTAAGTATAAGGAATCGATAAGCTCAACACATACACCCGCAGGGATGTGGGTTTCTGTTGGTTGAATTTTCTCGATCCGTTTTACATCTCCATTTGCCATTTGCAACAAATAGGTTATTTTATATTTAGTAACGGAAGGTTTATCTAGCATACTGCCAACAATAGCACCCAATAAACCAGCCCCAACTTGGCTCGATGCACTGTAACTTTTAAAGTTAGATGAATCAATATAATTTGTCTGTCCTAAAGTACTACCAAGTTGTGCGCCGCCTGTTGTAGCACCAGTAGACTCATTTCTAATTTGTACATTAAGTACCTTTGCATAAATTATGCTTTTTTTAAGGTTTTTATCTTCTTGTGCTTTAAATCCAGATGAATACATGACTCCTGCAATACAATTGTCAATTGATCTAGGGGTTGTTTTACAGAAGTTAAAGGCTTGAGACAAAGCATTACAAGGCTGTTCATAAATGTAATTTGGCGTAGATATATCAAAAGCACCGATTGCCTCATAATCACCAGCGGACTTAGCTATTTTTAGAGGTTCAACTATATTATTTACACAACGATGCTCTTTTAGGTATTGTTCAACTGTCATCTGCACATCATAACTATTTGTTGTATTTTGTGGATTAGATGGTTTATAGGCTGTGGTCTGAAAACAACCAGACAATAATAATAAAAACAAAATTGGTACGAACTTCATAATAAATACCTTTATAAAAAAAAGTAAGGATTGTGACCTAACAATTACTTTGTCACAACGCGTAAAAAAACCAATCAAAATAGTTAGTTATCTAAAACATTATCTCCTTCCACTTTATATGGTCTCGCCTATTTCTCCCGATAAAAATCTAAAAACAGCATCAAACCGCATATAGCCAATTCCAGATTCGTTCATGACCAATATCGCCCAATTGTTCAATCGCCCAATTGCGCAGATTATCAGCAGATAAATCGAGTTCGTCTTCTATCCAATAGACACCAAAACCATATTCGATCAGCTTCACTTGTGCAAACAACTCAGGTGCTTTTAATGGATGCAAAGCTTTTGTTTCAGCGATCCAGCCATTCAAGTTCACTTCAAAAACCTGCTGATCAGCATAGCTCAATTTAAGGTGATAATCGGGTAACGCCTCGACCGCAACGAGCTTAAATTGGTCGTTCATTGCAACGCATCAAACTTATCTGCCAATAATTGAACAAATCTGACTCACCAAAGTAGAAACATTAGTGACTTCAATTCCCTTCATTCACAACCAACCCTGAATTTCGACCAACAACTAAACTTGCGGTTTGGATAAGCATCATCAATGCATCGTTAACCGCTTTATCATTCGGAAACACCCTAGCCACTTCAGGGGTAAGTTGTACAATGTTGTGCGATGTTTGATAAGCTTCGTAATACTTGCCTCTAACGCCCTTACCTAGCATATCTCTGGTGTACTCAGCAGGCATGTCGTCGATATCATTATCCTTGTTCATACAGTCCCCTCTCTGATTTGGTCATTTCTCTCGCACTAATGATACGAATTACTAAGTCACCTTCAGCATGACAAACAACCACATGACGCTTGCCGTTTATCATACCAAAGGTAATCCATCGTTGCTCATAAATAGAATGAGCCACATCGTCAAAGGTCAAGGCAAAAGGATCAGAAAAAACCCTTGTCGCCTCCGCAAACGTAATACCATGCTTTTCAAGATTACGCTTCGCTTTGGCTTCATCCCAAACAAACTGCATCCATCACATCCGCTTATAAAGCGCACGCAATTTATCATCAGTCACTTCACGCTCCCAGTCGTCGCCATAGACGTTTTGCCATAACGGCTTCATGCCTTTACAGATTTTAATCATGCGGTCAATATCGTTTTCTGACCAAGTAGCCGATAGATTTTTAGGCAATTCAATGTCGTGCTTTTTAATCATCTCGCGGAATTCTTTCACGCCATCGCCATAGTAGCCGTCGAGTACATCAAAGGCGATACAGTTACCGATACCGTGATGATAGCCAAATACATATGCTAGCCCGTATGACAGCGCATGACACGCCCCCACTTGTGAATAGGCAATACTCATACCACCCATATAGCTTGCCATCATCAATTTTTCATCCCCTTCAGGATGATCATCCAGATAGACTTCTTTACATAGGCTTAATGATTTTTCACCAAAAGATCGGGCAAACTCGTTAATAAACGTACCATTTAAGGCTTCGATACCGTGAATGTAGCAATCCATGCCTGTGTAGAACCATTGGTTCTTTGGTACACCTGCAATCAGTTCAGGATCCATCATAATTTGGTCGTAAACAGTAAAGTCAGAATTTAAACCGAGCTTACGCTCAGGACCTGTGAGTACCGCAGTGCGTGATGCTTCCGCCCCTGTTCCCGATAAAGTCGGAATACCCATATGGTGAACAGCTGCATTTTGAATCAAATCCCAACCCTGATACTTAGCTGAACCACCTTCGTTGGTCAGCATCAAAGAGACTGCTTTTGCCAAATCGAGTACCGAACCGCCACCAATCCCAATAACACTAGCGGCTTGCGTTGGTGCATGCGCTTTTACTTGATCGGTATAGGCATCAACCTGAATGGTGCTCGGCTCTTTTTTAACGCTTGCCCAAATGACCAAATCGCCTTCTTTAACAGGAATACGATTGGCGAGTTCACGGTTTTGATGGATGTCATCGACAATAAACACCACCCAGCCACTAGCTTTTTGGCGTTGCTCTTCGAGAATACTGTCTAGCTGATTAAACGCACCACGACCAAAAACCATGCGTGGCACACATTTGAAATTACGAAATAAAGGTGCTGACATGGTTATGCTCCTGCAAAGACGGCGTTAAGTTTTTCGATACGTTGGTTCAGATCATCTTCTGTCCAACTGAGTTTAATGAGCATTGAAATGGTTCGACTCATAATGGCATCCGATACAGACGTATCAAGTTTTGTATAATTGGGCACATTGTCGTTTAAGTGAATCGGCAACTTAGCAGCACCAACCATATTCTGAATTTGTGGCCAGTTTTTAATGTAGTGCCAATTATTGACATACCAGTAGAAACAGCCATCAACACCTGCTTCTTTCAGCTTTTGGTTAATCTCGATGGTACGCGCTTCTGTCGGTAGCATAAAGGTTAAAAAGCCTGCCTGATCGCCTTCTGGGTCGGGTAAGTGACGGAAGTTAATCTCGCTAAACTGACTGAGGGCATTTTTAAGCATGGCTTTGTTTTTACGCTGAACGGTAATCATGTCATCGAGTTTACGTAACTGAGCGACACCCATTGCGGCATTCAAATCAGAGATGCGATAGTTTAAGCCCATAATTGGATGGGTTTCTGCGCCACGATCATTGCCAACGTGGTCGTGTCCGTGATCGGAGTATTGATGGGCATTGCTATAAATGCGTTCATTATTGGTGATAATGCCGCCACCTTCGCCACAAGTAATCGTTTTAACCGAGTCGAATGAAAAACAACCCGCGTCGCCAATACTGCCCAATGGTTTGCCTTTATAGCTACCGCCAATCGCTTGGCAAGCATCTTCTAACACCAACAGATTATGCTTTTTAGCAACCGCTAAGATCGCATCCATATCCGCCATGCCGCCACACATATGTACGACGTTAATGGCTTTGGTACGAGAAGTGATGACTTTTTCAATGGCAGCAACCGACAAACACAGGGTTTCATCAACATCGGCAAATACGGGAATCGCACCCAATGACACGACCGCTTCGATACTGGCAACAAAGGTAAAGGTCGGTACAATTACTTCATCTCCTGCCCCAACGCCCATCGCTGTTAAGGCGGTACACAAGGCAGAAGTACCACTTGATACTAAATGAGCGTGTTTGCTTTGCATCCGCTCACAAAGCATGGCTTCCATTTCGCGTGCTTTCCACACGTTATTGCGCACACCATCGAAGTTGTAGCGAAAAATAAAGCCCTGATCGAGCACTTGGTTAATTTCCGCTTTTTCTTCTGACCCAATCCATTCAAATCCAGGCATAGCTATTTTCCGATAGGTTATAAAGTTTATAATTGGGATTTTAGCCAGTTAAGACAAAATCGGCTACACTTTATTAAAAGAAGCAATAAAAGAGTCTAACATTTTATCAGTCACGCCGTAAAAGTCGATTCTTCAGTTCACGGGGGATTAAATGCGAAATGTTATAAACTCTCATGAGAGCATAATTTTCATACAATGATGCTAATCATTTACGTACTATAGCAAAAACACCATAAATCCAGTATTATTAAGCACGTTATTCTCTGAATAATCATCATTTTTTACTCAAAAATTAGGGATATTACAGATGAAAAAAGCATTAATTCTTGGGCTATTAGCATCCGTTTCGACGGCTCAAGCAGGCAGTTTGACTGCAAAGCCAAGTTTTCTTTCTTATAATAAACCAGCAGCACCTGCTCATGCGCCAGCCGCACCATCGTCGGGGCCTGTGATTGGTCGTAATGTGCCACAGAACAACACCTCAACAGCACCCACACAAAGCGCACCCGCCACGCCCACACACAACAATACAGCTGCAACACCTGCTGCGCCAGCACCTGCCAGCAGCGGCATGGGTGGCGTTGTCGGTGGCATGGCTGCTGGGGCTTTATTAGGTGCTGGCGCAACAATGCTATTAAGTGACTCACCGAGTACAGCAACACCTGCGGCAACCGCATCAGCACCTGCCGCATCAGCACCTGCCAATCTTGTTTATACTGGTAATGTTGAACAAGATTTTACCAGTGCTATGCTATTATGGCAGAGTAAACATTATGCAGAATTAATCAAAATTTCTGAACCCTACACAAAATGCACTAATTGCGGTGATAAAGATCGATTTATGATGGAGCTCCATCAACTAGGCAAGCGTTATATCGGTCAATAATAACAATGATTTGATGTGAACGACATTGCTAATTTGTCGTTTACATGATTTCACAAACTCACAAATCACTAATTTTTTGATAATTAGAATCGAGTTTTGGCAGCCACTCTTTTATTCTTTTTATTTCTGAATTGCCATGACACAAACGAAAGAAACCCTCATCTACCGCCTAGTTCTCTGCTTACTTAGCCCAGTGTTATTGCTGTGGCTATTGCGCGAGGCTTGGCAGCAAAAAAGCTGGTATTGGCTAGGGGCTCGCTTAGGTAAAACTAAGCCGATTACGGCAGATATTTGGTTGCACTGCGCTTCTGTTGGCGAAGTCAATGCCGCCGCGCCATTAGTTGAAGCCTTACATCAGCAAGGTAAAAAACTCCTTAT
>CAMCGI010000123.1 GCA_945874205.1 Francisella tularensis subsp. holarctica | reverse complement strand
TGGCGGTATTACGTCCAAAATTTGGATAAAAGGGGATAATTGCTGTGAAAATGCGTTTTTAGGTCTAAAATCACCCCGTTTTGCTCAATTTTTTAGGCGTATTGAGTTCTTTGGTCTTTCTGTGAGCTTATGCGCGACAGGCTGCTAGGTAAATCGAAAATAGACAAGATGTCTTTAAACTCTTGACATACTTCTATATCGTTATATTTAATTAAGTTAGAATCTGCATCTAAAATATTAGATATTGCGATTTCTGACATCGTTTTAACTACCGGTTCACCAGTAACAATAACTCCAGTATTTAATTCTCGAACAGCCAAAATTTCGGCTAAAATGTCTTCATCAGCTTCCAGATCTAAGACTTCGCATAAGGCAACAAGTTGAGCAAAATCGCTTTGTGTGCTGTCAATGGCTTGCACAGCGGCGGCTTTGTCTACCATCTCACGCGATACAAACCATTTAGCTAATTTTCCTGTAGATAAATGCTGCAATAGTTCGGCACTAAGGTTGTCTTGCATCTCTTCAAAGGTGCTGACTCTGTTACCGTCAATAATCAGGTTAAATTTAATATTTTTTGCCATTTTTTGAGTCTCCAGGGGGTAAAATAGAATTACATTAATTGATGTAATTTTGTTTTCAGTTGCGCTACAAGGTTATCACTATTCGCTTGCGTTAATACAGCAGCTCGCCACCCTTTAGTGAGTTTTTCGGGACGCACGCCTGTATGTAACCAATAAACCAACTCTTCTTTACCGACTAAAGCCGCTGCCTGACGCAATCCTAACTTAGCAGCGACTTCATCAATATGAGTACGTAACGGTTTTAAAACTTCTTTATCGACATCAGGAAGCGGTTTAGCTTCCTCGATACTCGGTGGATTATGTAATAATGCTAATAAAGACGCACCATATTTACGAATCGCTTGCGGTGAAAGTCCAGCTACATATAGCGCATCGATATGCTTGATATCATGCTCTGCAAGTGCAATCATCGTGCTATTATCTGCAATCCATTGACGAGGCTTGTTCATTTCAATGGCAATTGTCTCACGCCATAATAGCAATGCATCAAGACGTTGACGCTGTTCTCGCTTAAAAAACGGGGGAGCTTTAAGTTTTTTACGCAGTCCAATAATATCCGATTGATAAAGTGTTGGCTCGGTCAGTGAGTTATTATCATCCTCTATCCAGCTTAACTGCCCACTTGCTGTTAGCTTTGTAATCAGTTGTGGATAAAGTTGCGCTAAATAAAATACATCATCAATTGCGTATTGAATTTGTGCTGGCGTTAATGGACGTTGGCACCAATCAGTTGCTGTTTGATCTTTTGCAAGCGTAACACCCAACTCTACTTCAACTAAACGCCCAAAACCACAAGACTCACCTAATCCTAGTAATAGTGCTGCAAATTGAGTATCAAAAATGGGGCTAGGTAAGTTACCCGATTCTTGCCAAACAATTTCAAGATCTTGACGGCTATCATGAAAAACCTTAACGGCAGAGGTATCTTGTAGACATTGCCAAAATGGCGTTAAGTCAAGCTTACACGCATCAAGCAAAAAAATAGCCCCTTTATCAGTCATCACCTGAACCAAACACAAAATAGGTTTGTAAGTATTACGACGGATAAACTCAGTATCTAGTGCTAAAAATTGAGCTTGAGCAAAAATAGGAAGTGCCAACTCCAGTTGGTTTTGTTGGCTAATGTAGGTGTGTTCGGTCATTTTACTGTGTACGTATTGCTGATTAATGCGTTAGGATACGCTTATTTAGGGTCAAAGGGCAAGAAAGTCAATGCACATACATATTTTAGGGATAGGTGGCACCTTTATGGGTGGATTAGCGCAAATTGCACGAGCCATGGGACACACTGTAACAGGACAAGATAAACCATTGTATCCGCCCATGAATATACAACTAGAACAAGCTAATATTATGGTTAGTCCAATAGACGATACTGCCTTTATTCGTGAAAGACCAGATATGATTGTGGTTGGTAACGTAATGACGCGTGGTATGCCTGCTATCGAAGCGTTATTAGAGTCAGGACTTAAGTTTACCTCTGGTCCGGCATGGTTAACTGAGGTAGTACTGGCTGATAAATGGGTACTGGCTGTATCTGGAACACATGGTAAAACAACAACGAGTAGCATGTTAGCGTGGATTTTAGAAGATGCTAAGCTTTCACCGGGGTTTTTAATTGGTGGCGTGCCTGCTAATTTTGGTGTCTCTGCACGTTGGTCTGATTCATCTTTCTTTGTGGTAGAAGCAGATGAGTATGACAGTGCTTTTTTTGATAAACGCGCTAAATTAGTTCACTATAAACCACGGACTTGGATTCTTAATAATTTAGAATTTGATCATGCCGACATTTATGAGAATCTTGCACAAATTCAACGTCAAATTCATCACGGTGTACGTCTTGTTCCAGCATCGGGATTGGTGATTGCACCACACGATAATTTAGGTGTTATGGGAGCTTTGGCTTTAGGATGCTGGTCTGGCATTGAATACACACAACAGAAAGCGACTAATGGTTGGTCTTGGCGTTTATTAAGTGAAGATACTGGGAGCTTTTCTGTACTATTAGAGGGTATTGAAGTGGGACAGGTTTATTGGCAACTGATAGGAGAATTTAATATTCGCAATGCTATTCATGCCATCGCTGCAGCACGTCATGCTGGCGTACCTGTTATGATCGCTTGCGAAGCATTATCTCGTTTTGCAGGAGTTACAAGACGACTAACCTTATTGTCTAATGTTAGCGATGATGTATTCATTTATGAAGACTTTGCACACCACCCCAGCGCAATTGCAGCCACATTACAAGGATTGCGTGCCCGTTATCCACACCGACGTTTAATTGCAGTGGTCGAACCACGCTCAAATAGTATGCGTCTGGGTATATTTAAAGATGTCTTGCCTGCATCACTATTACTTTCAGATAGCGTATTCATGTATAGAGATGCTGATTGGGATTGGCAAATTCCAGAAAATAACTTTACAATGCCCTTAACTGTCTGCCAAGATTATAATGATTTGCTAGCAAGTATTATTGCTACTGTACAGCCCAATGATATCGTTGTTTGCATGAGTAATGGCAGTTTTGCTAATCTTCCTGCAAAACTAGCAAAACATATGCGGACTGATTAGCCGTTTTGAGGTGAGGAGTAAATAATGGAATCACTAACAATCGCTGGATTTGCACCAGAATGGGCTGTTGCACCTATTCGAGCACAAGCTTATCATGTTAGTGATTTACCCACTGAACGAAACGCTAAAATAGAAAAACATAATCCAGAGTTACCAAAATCAAGCCATCCGCCTATCATTACGCCCGCAATACGACCCGTTGACTATGCTGAACAACTGGGGAAATTGGCGAGAAGCGAAGCAAGACAGCAAATTGCTAATAATATGGCACAAGCACGTAGTCATGCACACGCGCATTATGGCAGCTTACATTTAGTTGCTTGAGCGTAAAAATTAAAACCAATAAATTACAATTCACCACAAACTTGATATAGGAGAGAGATACCATGCCATCATTTGATATTGTTTCAGAGGTTGATAAGCACGAGCTAACCAATGCGGTTGACCAAGCAAACAAAGAAGTGACTTCTCGTTTTGACTTTAAAGGCACAGACTCTGGCTTTACGCTCGACGAAAAAGAAATGATCATTAAACTACATACTGAATCTGAATTTCAACTTGATCAAATGTATGATGTCTTGACTGCAAAACTAATTAAACGTGGTATCGACACCCGCGCTATCGAACGCAAAGATCCAGATGTACAATTAAAAACAGCAAAGCAAAGCGTCATTGTTCATCAGGGACTTGATGCAACTTTAGCTAAAAAAATAACCAAGGCAATCAAAGACAAGAAACTTAAAGTACAAGCAGCAATTCAAGGTGAAACAGTTCGTGTCACAGGTAAAAAACGCGATGATCTACAAGAAGCAATTGCAGCACTGCGCGCCATGGATGAGTTAGAACGCCCATTGCAATTTAATAATTTTCGTGATTAACCGTCAATCTTTATTGACAATATAAGTTAATAATTATATCCTGATGAACTTCTTGTTATGTGCGTTATATTACGTAAGTAATAAGGTGTTGTGAGCGTTTATAATTTTTGATTGATTGTTTCTTTAAGTACAAGCAAATAAAGATTGTGGGCATTAGCCTGATTTTTATCAGGCTTTTTTATTTTAATACGCGACACTATGCTAAAAAACACGTTTAATCATCCTCGTTTTTTTATCAGTTTACTACTGATTACAACGTTGATACACTTGACACCTGCTATCACTGTCCCCTTAAGCGTTGATGAAGCGCATTACGCGCTCTATGGTCAACACCTTGCACTTAGCTATTTCGACCACCCGCCACTTGTTGGATGGCTACAAGGCATTGCCTTAGTGTTTGGCGAACAAGAATGGCAGCTCAGACTGTTTGCGTTATTAAGCTATGCAATTACGCTCATCTTAATTCATCGCTATACGCTACATACCTATCAAAACTTAAGCACAGCAAACTTAGTGGTGCTACTGTTTAGTAGCATCCCACTTATGCACTTATTGGGTATTGGCTTAGTTCCCGATACGCTGCTCATGCCATTAACCATCGCGCTTTTCTGGCAAGCTCAGCGCACACTTGAAAAACCAATATGGCGCAACTGGTTATTACTGGGGTTACTTCTTGGTTTAGGTGCATTAAGTAAATACACAACGCTGTTATTTGCAGTTGGATTAATCGCTATGCTTATTGTTAGTAAAGCATGGCATTGGTTTATATCGGTTAAATTTTGGTCAGCTGTTTTGATTGCGGGTCTACTGAGCCTACCTATTCTCGTTTGGAACAGTCAGCACGACTGGATATCTATTCATTATCAACTAAATCATGGACAACCCAACACATTATGGCAATGGTCACGATTAGCACAAAGCCAAGTATCTCAAATTTTAGTTTATACACCACTTGTTTGGCTCGCTGCGTGGTTATTCACTATGTCAGCCAACTGTGCAATCAACAATAGCAATCGTAGACAATTACTTGCATTTACTCTACCTGCTTTACTTATGTTTACCCTATCATCAGGCAAAGAACCCAGCTTACCGCATTGGCTAGCGTTCTTTTACCTGCTTTGGCTACCTAGCTTAGCAAATTATTTGCTAACAAAAAACAAGCGCTGGTTAATGGGCATAACCTTTGTAAATATTGGCTATGGCTGGTTAATAACACTCGTAGCATTAACATTAATGATATTGCCCAACCTAGGAAAATCATTTACGCCAAACCCTGTAGCCGACCTAGTAGGTTGGAAAGAAGCAGCAATGACTGCGCAACAATTACGCCAAGGAAATGAACCTATTTTAACGACTCACTGGGTTGATAGCAGTCGCATCGCTTGGTACACACGCCCTACACCAGTAGTGGTATTAGACGATAGAATTGACCAATTTGATCTTTGGTTTGGTAGCCCTCGCAAAGGAATTGATGGCTTACTCGTTCTTGCACCAGATAGCAGCAGCGATGAAGTCTTAATACAGTTTGGTCAATGTCATTACTTAACTGACACTGCTGAAAACTTCCGTTTCTATCGTTGTCAGAACTGGGTCAACAACCCGCCACCTGAGCTAAAGCTCTAGGTGGGGGCTTGAGTGGAAACACGAAAGCCAGTTGTCCAGAGGGCTACGAAAGTAGCAGAAGATGGTTATAGGTCGTTAAGACTTACCAGTGAGTGCTTCCTTAGCTCACTGCTCT
>CAMCGI010000122.1 GCA_945874205.1 Francisella tularensis subsp. holarctica | reverse complement strand
AGGTTGGTGATGATGGTGTTGGCACTAACATTGATTCTGTTGCTAGCAGTGCTACAGCTGATACAGATATCACTGGCAAGTTGGCGATTATGTCAACAGCTACTAACTCAACAGACTTTGACACAGCAGCAGAAATTTTTGCTGTGATTACTGGAGCAGGTAATGCGTTTGCATTGTCAGCTGGTAAGTCTGTGTTGATTTCTCATGCGATTGAATCAGGTACTGCTTCAACAGATTCTGACGCTTATATCTTCTTTATTGACACAACAGCTGATGGTCAGGCTGGTTTGTCTGTAAACGATATTACGTTGGTTGGTACGGCTGCAAATATGAATGATGCTAATGATGCTGCATTGTTTGTATTTACAACGACGAACTTTGTGTAAGTAGCGTTAGGGTTTGTAGGTTAGTTTTTGACTAATCTTACAAATAGCCCCACTCTTCGGAGTGGGGTTTTTTAATTTAGGCTTTGCTGATATTAAAAAACCCCATTTTACCTCTTTAAGTTAGAAGACACTTTGCAATGCTTTTGCTGACACCATCCGAAATAGATACACGATTACATGCTTATGAATGGGAAAAGTTGTGGCATCAGGTTAAACATATTAATCCTATTTTATTAACTAAGGATCAATTATCTGATGTATATACGCAACGGGCGATTGCCTTTAAAGCGATGTTCTTGATGAATGATTGGCATTTGGTTGATGAAGCCATTGTTTTGTGCAATTTACTACCAGAAAAAACAATTGATGATTATGTTGATTTCGCAAGGATTTATACTTATATTGTATTAGCCAAGCGCGAAAAAGTATTACATTACCGTCAATTTTTATCGCCTAATGCACCACTTTGGATGCGGCTATGGTTGGACATTGAGTTTCACGGTCGGTCTTTAGCATTTAAAGAGCAAGTTCGTGTTTTGAAACGCATTGAAAAGGATCATGTTGTTTTTCCTGCTTACGCCATGATTGCTTTGATGCAAACGTTAAGTCATCCTCAGGCAGAACTTAATCAATTACTTAAGTTTATCGAAAAAACAACACTTAAAATTGAAGCTAGCCCTTTAGGCAATGCATTTCTGTTGTTTTTAAATAAGACTAAAGCGCCGAGTGTTGTTGGACAGCCCAACTCAAGCCAGTTGTTACAAAATGCCAGACAGCTGGTTTCAGAACTAAAGTTGCAAGAAGCACAGCGGTTTTATGATGCTTATGTACAGCAAGGTGCACTCAATCGATTCGTTGTTACGCAATGGCTACATCTTGGACTATGCAGTCCTTGGGGGTTGACTGCGTTTGAGTCACGAGCGAAACATGCCATTGAACAGGCTCCTGATTACATCAACATTATTGGTGGTGTGGCTTCTCGTCTGTTGGTTTATTATTGGATTACCAGAAACTATGCTAAAGCCTTTCAAACGGTGCAGCAATATGTCGCTTTTAAGGATGTACCAAGAACCAAAGAAAATAAAATTACGCAAATTTTCTTCGACTATACCTTAAAGTTGTGTGTGGCATGGGAAATACAGAACGATAAGTATCGACCCAACGCCAACGCTAAGCCTTTGCATGTGTTAGGTGAGTCACATTCACTGAGTCCAAGTAATCGTCTTTTTGATGTACAAGGTACTTTATATCATGCACAAGCTCATATTGTTTGGGGATTAAAAATGTTTCATTTGCGCGCCGATAATAGCGTTGTCTATCGAGCATTATTTGATGATTGGTTATTGGCTATTCCTAAAGATGAAGCGCTACTTATCACTGTAGGAGAGATTGACTTGCGTCCTGATGAGGGTGTTTGGAAAAATAGCTATATGAAAGGCAAAGCTGTTAAAGACGTGCTTGAAGAAACGATTTTGCAGTACATTGACTACTTAAAACAAGTTTTTGCACAGCGCACGGCTGTAACCTTAATTCAGGGTATTCCTGCTCCAGCTTATCCTTTAAGCATTGAACAGTGTGGTAGTCCCGCTGCATTTTTAGCGATGATAGAGCAAGCTAATCAGTTCTTGAAATCAAAAACGATTGAGTATGGTTGGACTTTTGTCGATGTGTATACCGCAACTTGTAATGCCGAAACAAAATTTAGTAACATGCGCTATCATCTAGACCAAAACCATTTGGCTCCAAGGTTTTATGATGAAATTAATCAGTATCTTATTAAATGATAATCATAGTTAAGGGTTAAAGGGGGCTGAGCCCTTATTGTTGTGGGAAGAATGGAACCGAAAAGGAACGTGTGTGTTTTATTCAATGATTAAATTTTTAAAGACTTACTGGGTTGATGTATTAACTTTCCTATTAATTGCAGGTGCTGTTGGTGTTGTTTATATGGGGGTCAAAGGGGGTCAAAGGGGTCAGACCCCTTATTGACATTGTCCTATCTTGATGTTACCTTAGCATCATGCCAAGAAAACTCCGTATTCATTTACCCGATGTACCGCAACACGTGATTCAGCGTGGGGTAGATCGTATGCCTACCTTCTTTGCCGATGACGATTGTTTGTTTTATTTGGCATTGTTGCAAGAATACACTGCCAAACACCACATTCAGCTTCATGCCTACTGTTTAATGACCAACCATGTGCATTTATTGTTAAGTTCACCTAACGCCACTGCAGTCGGTAAACTGATGCAAGATATTGGCAGACGTTATGTGCAGTACATTAACAAAACCTACAAGCGGTGCGGCACACTTTGGCAAGGTCGCTACAAAGCCAGCTTTGTGCAAACACAAGGCTATTTGCTCACCTGTATGCGTTACATCGAACTGAATCCCATTCGTGCCAATATGGTACAAGATCCAGCCGAATATCGCTTTAGTAGCTATGGTTGCAATGCCTTGGGCAAAGCAAATCCCCTTATTACCCCGCACACCGAATACCTTCAGCTAGGCAACACACCCACAACACAGCAACAGCATTACCGCGACTTATTTATGCACGAAATTGATGAACCTGCACTTAACCTGATTCGCACCGCCACACAACAAGGGGTAGTGGTCGGCGATAGCCACTTTAGCGAACTGATTAGCCAGCGTGTTGGCTTTAGTGTTGTCCCCCGTGCACAAGGAAGACCGAAGAAGCCTGTGCAGGAAATCGATTAAGCTAATGCTATAATGCTTACATTCCCCCAGAGCCACAGCAAATAACAGAAGCAACCTCAACCAACGATGACTACGACAGTCCGTGGAAAGCAGCAATTGATGATTATTTTGATGAGTTTATTGCCTTTTACTTCCCCGATATTCACAGCAAAATCGACTGGCAAGCGGGTTATGAAGCTTTAGACAGCGAATTTCAATCGATTGTACGTGATGCTGACATCGGTAAACATCGTGCCGACAAACTGGTTAAAGTCACCACACGCGAAGGGCAACCGCAAATCGTTTACGTTCATATCGAAGTGCAATCGCAAAAAGACAACGACTTTGAAAAGCGCATGTTTACCTATAACTACCGTATTTTCGACAAATACGAAGAAACCCCGATATCCCTAGCCGTTCTTGCTGACGACAACGAACACTGGAAACCCAATAGCCATCATGTCGAACGCTGGGGCTTTATCAGTCATACCCAATTCCCAACCGTCAAACTACTCGACTACGAAGACCAGCTAGAAGCCCTGCAAGCAAGCGATAACGCCTTTGCCATTCTCACAGCGGCGCATATTTTAACCAAGCGCACCAAACACCACTACGACGAAAGACTGGTACGCAAAATTACCCTTGTGCGCCTCCTATACCGCAATGGCTGGGACAGACAAAAAGTATTAAACTTCTTTGCCATTATCGACTGGTTGATGCACCTACCAAAAGACCTTACAATAGCTTTCAGAGACAAACTAAACGAATTAGAAGAGGAACAAAAAATGCGTTATGTTACCAGTATTGAACGCCTAGCATTAGAGACAGGGGAACTAAGAGGTGAGCAGAGAGGCAGAACATGTGGCATGATTGAAATGTTCTTGAGTATGCTTAATATGCGCTTCCCTAGCTTTGATTTTCAGGCTTATAAGGACAAAATCAGCAATGCTGCAGAAGACCAATTAAACCGTTATAGTGCCAAACTTTTCACCGCCAAAACTCCCGAAGAAGTCTTTGCTGACGATGAAAAAAAATAACCCATCCTTTGATAATTCAAAGGATGGCATATATTAAAATGAAAGAACTCTTCAAAAAAGCAGGCTGGTCGAATAAACCCGTCAAAAATCAGGTTGTTGAAAAACAGCGAGTGCCTCAAAGTGAGCCAGCTGTAGTAGCCCCTCACCCTAACCCTCTCCCAAAGAGAGAGGGAACTCGTTTCGTTAAGCCTCTCCCTTTGGGAGAGGGGGGTAAGCCTGTACGCCATCCTAAAAAACAGCGTGAGCCACGTTTGTTGCCTTTGGATAAAATAATCCGTCTTGATGATGCTTTGCCCGTTGTCCAACGGGCAGATGACATTATCGCTGCAATCACCAACAATCAGGTGCTAATCTTAGCAGGTGAAACGGGTTCAGGAAAAACAACACAGCTTCCCAAATTAGCGATGTTGGCAGGACGTGGACAGTTGGGGCGTATTGCCTTGACGCAGCCACGAAGATTGGCAGCGCGTTCGGTGGCGGTGCGTTTGGCGGAGGAGTTGGATTGTAAGATCGGTGAATTGGTTGGGGTAAAGGTTCGTTTTCATCAACAAGTTGCCAACGAAACGGCAATTAAAGTCTTAACAGACGGCATGTTGCTGGCAGAAATTCAACAAGATAAGTTATTGCGCGAATACGATACCATTATTGTCGATGAAGCCCACGAGCGTAGTCTCAACATCGACTTTTTACTGGGTTATTTGCGTCAGCTTAAAGATAAACGCCCTGAGCTTAAAATTATTGTGACCTCGGCAACCATCGACTTAGAACGCTTTGCTGAATTTTTTGGTGGTGCGCCGATTATTTCAGTATCGGGACGGACTTATCCTGTGCAGGTGCGTTATCACCCTCTGTCTGAGCTAGCAATTGACGATAGCGAAGAGGTTGATCTTAACTTGGGCATTGTACGCGCGGTTGAGCAACTCACAGCACACGATCCGCATGGTGATATTCTTGTTTTTTTACCTGGCGAAGGTGATATTCGTGATGCTACCGAAATCTTACGCTTAGAAGGCTTAAAGCATACCGAAATTTTGCCTTTATTTGCCCGTCAATCTTTTAGCGATCAGCAACGAATTTTTAGCACGGGCGGCGCACGTCGTATTGTCTTGGCAACCAACGTAGCGGAAACGTCATTAACCGTGCCAGGTATTCGTCATGTGATTGATAGCGGATTAGCCCGTATTAAACGCTATTCACCGCGTAACAAGGTGCAACGTCTGCCGATTGAAGCCATTTCGCAAGCCTCTGCCAATCAGCGGAAAGGGCGTTGTGGGCGTGTCGCCCCAGGGGTATGCATCCGCTTGTATGGCGAAGATGATTTTATGGCACGCTCGTCTTTTACTGAGCCTGAAATGCAGCGCAGTAATTTGGCGAGCGTCATTTTGCAAATGCAAATGCTAGGGTTTGGTTCGATTGAATCTTTTCCGCTCATCGATCCCCCTTCGGGCAAACTGGTGAATGATGGCTATCGTCTGCTCGAAGCCTTGCAAGCCGTTGACCGTTTGGGCGAGTTAACGCCTTTGGGTAAAACTTTATCTCGTCTGCCAACCGACCCGCGTGTGGGGCGTATGCTGGTGGCGGCAGAAAGCGAGGGCGTATTAGCAGAAGTCTGTGTACTGGCGGGGGTATTGTCGTTACAAGACCCGCGTGAAACGCCAGCCGATAAGCAGCAAGCCGCACGCGAAAAACA